>CAZBBV010000001.1:0-25975 GCA_964490025.1 uncultured Cryomorphaceae bacterium
TAGCTATTTGGTCGCCGATTTCTCGTATCCCGACAAGCTTAAAGAGGCCCTCGACAACTTTTTGCCCACAGCGGGAAACATCCACATTTTGGTAAACAATACCGGAGGCCCAGATCCCGGACCGGCCCACAGCGCTTCCATTGACGCCTTTCGGATTGCTTTCAATAGCCACCTCATCTGCAACCACCTACTGGTGCAAGCCCTTCTTCCGGGAATGAAAACGGCAGGCTACGGCCGAATTATCAATGTGATCAGCACCTCAGTGAAACAGCCGCTTCCCAATTTGGGTGTGAGCAACACCATTCGCGGAGCGGTGGCCAATTGGTCGAAAACGCTGGCCAACGAGCTTGGGCCTTTTGGCATCACTGTAAACAATGTGCTTCCCGGCGCCACAGAGACCTCGCGCCTAACGCAAATTCTGGATGAAAAATCGGCGAAAACAGGAGCCGAAGTAGAAAAACTGGCTGCGGATATGGTAAAGCCCATTCCCGCGGGACGCTTTGGAAAACCTGAAGAAATTGGCAGTGCCATTGCCTTTTTGGCCACGCCAGCTGCGGCCTATATCAACGGGGTGAACCTCCCGGTGGATGGCGGCAGAACGAGTTCGCTTTAATTCTTAAGAAAACGAATTACATCTTCCATCACCTGTGGGCTGAGCGTTTGGGTGTTGCTTCTGTATTCATCCACCAGGCCCGTTTCGGCTTCCTGAAAAAGGTGATTGAGTCCCGGATACACCTTGATTTCGTAGCTTTTCACACCAGCGGCATTTTTGAGCGCCTCTTCCATTCGTGGCGCGCTCTTACCAGGCGCCACTTGGATGTCCTTTTCGCCAAACAAGGCCAGGACGCGGGCATTCATTTTTGTTAAATCGGCATAAGGATCGTATTTGAGGAAAAAGAGCATCCACGGGTTGTTGTAGTTCCTATAAATCAAGTCGAAAAACTGCTCAACACTCCCTATTCTCTTCACCTGCGAAGGGCCGAAAGTGGCATACTGCTCGGCAACAATTCTTTTTATTTCTTCCACTTTGGCGGTGGAGTCCATGTTCGAAATCATGGCTAGAATGATTCTATACTGGAAAAGGCTGTCGCTGCTCACAATGCCCGGAGGCAGTTGAGAAATGGTGCTGACCAATACGGTTTGGTCTAACAGCAGTTCGGCTCCCGAGATGCCGGGTCCGGCCAAAAGCACGGCATTTTTGATGTTCTTCTTTTTCCCGGCCAGCATCACAGCTATCATAGCCCCTTCGCTGTGGCCCAGCACGGAGATATCTTTTTTACTGATGCCTTTTCGCTTTTTCAAAAAGTCGATAGCCGCCTGTGCATCTGTGGCAAAGTCGAGCGTAGTAGCTATTTGAAAATTCCCTTCAGAAGCGCCAAAGCCGCGGTCGTCGTAGCGCAACACGGCAAAGCCGGCCTGTGTGAGCTCGTGTGCCCAAAGTAGAAAAGGCTTGTGCTGAAAAATCTCTTCATCACGGTTTTGGGGTCCGCTGCCTGTTATGAGCACTACTGCGGGAAAAGGCCCTTTTCCTTCGGGCAGGGTGAGCGTTCCGGCCAGTTTTATTCCTGCAGCTTCATTCTCAAAAACCACTTCTTCTTGTCGATAGGTGAAGGGCTGTTTTGGTGTTTGCGGTCGCTCCAGTTCCAATGACTTCTTTTCGAAATTCAGCTCGAAGTTGTAGCCATATTGCGACAATGCCCCACTGATAATGTTGTAGGTGGCGTTGTAAACGCCAAGGTATTTGAACTGAATAGAGGCTATTTCGAAGAGTAGCGTATCTCCTTTCACCAACACCTTGTCCACCGGAATTCCATACACATCCTGGTCGGGGCTGTCAATGGTGCCCTTCCAGGTGTTCACTTGTTGTTCGAGATGCAGCACCAGGCCCATCACCTGGCCTTCCACTGTCACCTTTCCGCTCCAGGTGCCTTGCATGGGGTGTTCTTGGGCCAATATTTCTACGGGCTTAATAGCCAATCCCAGCCATAGCAGGGTAATCAATACTTTTCTCATCTTCTTTCTTACTTCTTTTTAATCAATTTCTTTTGCGCTCCCAGCGAGTTCCTTTCCCAAAACACGCCATCCGAATATCCCTGAATTCTCCTTTCCTTTTCCGCCAATTCCAACCGCGCTTCCGCAATAAGGGCGTATTCTTCATTTTGCTCAATGCCAAAGTAATTCCTTCCTAGTTTCTTAGCTACTGCAGAGCTAGTCCCGGAGCCTAGGAAAGGATCGAAAACCATGTCGCCGGGCTTTGAACTGGCCAATATGAGTTTTGCCACCAGCTTCTCAGGCTTTTGGGTGGGGTGGTCCGTATTTTCAGGCATAGACCAGTACGGAACGGTAATGTCGTCCCAAAAATTTGAAGGATGTGTGAGCCTGAAGTTGCCTTCATTGCTTTCCTGCCAGTCCTTCGGGACACCGTTTTCTTTGTACGGCGCCATCACTTTGCGTTTCATCTTCACAACTTCAAGGTCAAAATGGTAGTTGTTCGGGTCTTTCACCCCAAACCAAATATCTTCCATCCCATTTTTCCAATTGGCTTTTGCCCCTCGGCCTTTTTCCCGTTGCCAGGTAATTCTATTCAGGATGATGAGGTGTTCTTCCATCACCGATTGTAATGCCGAACTGCTTTTCCAGTCGCCGCAGAGGTACAAGGAGCCATTTGGTTTCAAGCTTCGAACAATGGCCGGAAACCAAGAGCGCAAATATTCAAGGTAGGCGTCATTGCTTCTGGCTTTGAACTTCGCTCCATTAAAATCTTTGGTCAGGTTGTAGGGTGGATCTATAATGATCAGATCGGCAAAAGCTTTAGGCAGTCTATCCATCACCGCAAAAAGATCGGCGCACAGCGTTTTGTTGGCGAGATTCTCTTCGGACCATTCTACAATGTTCTCAGGCTTCAAAAGCCTGCCCTTTAGCCGGTCTGTGCTGCCGTCCTCTATCACCAATGTCCTGTTTCGCTCCGCTCTCTCCTCCAAAACTTCGTTTATTCTTGGTAAAAACTCTCCCCCGATTCTGCCATGGCTTTTAGCAAAGGGCTAGGTCTATAGCGGTCTTCCTGATACTTTTCCTGAAGGGCGCAAAGTTGGTCATACACCTTTTGAATGCCCATTTCGTCCGCCCATTTCAAAAGGCCTTTGGGATAATTGGTTCCCTTGGTCATGGCCAGCTCCACGTGTGGCAGGTGGGCAATGTTCCAATAAATAGCATCCGCCGCTTCGTTGATGAGCATGGCCAAGATGCGGTCGAATATTTCTCTCAGGCGCAGTTCAGAGGCTATGCTTTTCATATCCGGCGCGCCATTGCTGTAGTCGTAATAGCCTCTCCCCGATTTTCGGCCTAGCCAGCCTGCTTCAACATGCCGCTTTTGGGTAAGGCTGGGCTTGTAGCGCGGGTCGAAATACATGGCCGAAAACACAGATTCGGTAACGGCGTAGTTCACGTCGTTGCCTATAAAATCCATCAGCTCGAAGGGGCCCATGCGGAAGCCTCCAATTTCTTTCATGGCTAGGTCAATGGTGGCAAAATCGGCAATGCCCTCTTCATAAATGCGCAATGCTTCGCCATAAAACGGACGCGCTACTCTGTTTACAATAAATCCGGGTGTGTCCTTTGCCAAGACAGTCGTTTTCCCCCAGCTGTCAATGATAGCCCGCGAGGCGTACACCACCATTTCGTCGGTTTGCAGGGCGGGAATTACCTCCACCAACGGCATCACGGGCGCGGGATTGAAAAAATGAATGCCCACAACTCTTTCGGGATGCTTGCAGTGGCCGGCCAATGAGGTGATGGATAGAGATGAAGTGTTGGAAGCCAAAATGCACTGCTCCGGGCAAATGCGCTCAAGGGCCTGAAAAAGGTCCTTCTTAATCTCCTCATTTTCAACAATGGCCTCTATAACCAGGTCGCAGTACTGAAAGGCGTCAATCCCTTCGGCCGTTCGCAGATTTTTCTTGGCCATTTTATGTTCTTCGGCGCTCAGCTTGCCTTTCTCCTCCAGCTTTTGCCAGCTTTCCAAAACCGATTTGTAGCCATTGTGCAAGGAGCCCAAATGGGTGTCGTACAGCCAGGTCTCGTGCCCGTTTTGTGCGGCCAATTGGGCTATTCCCCTTCCCATGGTGCCTGCGCCTACTACCCCTATTTTCTTCATTTTCCTGTGAATTGCGGTTTTCTCTTCTCTAAAAATGCGTTCACGCCTTCCTTATAGTCGTGTGTGGCGCCGGCAGCTGTTTGCAGCTCGTCTTCCAAAGCCAGTTGCTGGTCCAGGTTGTTTGAAAAGCTTCTGTTTAGCGCACATTTGGTAAAGCCCAAACCCATGGTGGGCATTTGCGCGAGTTGGAAGGCAATGGCCAGCGCTTGTTCTTCGAATCCTTCGTCGGGCAGAGCCTTGTAAATCATGCCCAACTCTTCGGCCTGCTTTGCGCCCACCTTATCGCCCAGCATCATGAGAGCGGTGGCTTTTTGCATGCCGATTATTCTTGGTAAAAAATAGGTGCCGCCACTATCGGGAATCAAGCCGATCTTGCTAAAAGCCTGGATAAAAGATGCGCTTTCGGCTGCCACGGTGATGTCGCAGGCCAGCGCTATGTTGGCTCCTGCTCCGGCGGCTACACCATTTACGCCGCACACTATTGGTTTTCTTATTCTTCGGAGGCGGGTAATAATGGGGTTGTAATGTTCGCTCACAATTTTCGAAAGCTCCGGACCATTGGGATCAATGGCTTCTTGCAGGTCTTGTCCGGCACAAAAAGCCTTTCCCATTCCGGTGATGAATATCGCGCGGATGTTGTCGTCGTCCTTACATGCATCCAAGCGTTTTTGCATGTCCAAGGCCATCTCGCGGTTGAAGCTGTTGTACACCTCCGGTCGATTGAGGCGAATGACGGCCACGCCTTCTCGTTGCTCAAAAATAATGCTGCTCATGTGGAAAGAATTATGGCCCTAATGTAGAAAGACCAACGGGAAAAAGGCAATTATCGAAGGCATTTAAAGTAGTCGAAGGGCTCGAGGCAGTCTTCGCAGCGAAACAACGACTTACAGGCCGTGGAGCCAAACTGGCTAATCATCACCGTGTTGGTGCTGCCGCATTGTGGGCATTTCAGGATCGATTTTTCGCCCATCAGCGCACGTTTGTCTGCGCTAGGCTCAGCCGGAGGCGCAATGCCGTAGGCTTCCAGTTTCACTTTTCCGGCTTCGCTCATCCAGTCGGTGGTCCATGCCGGACTTAGTACAGTGACTACCTCAACCGGCGCGTGCAGTTCATGAATCAATGTGGATTTGATTTCCTCTTCAATCATGTGCATGGCCGGGCAGCCACTATAGGTTGGGGTAATCACAATTTGCCATCCGCCATCAAACTTTTTCACTTCGCGGATGATGCCCAAATCAACTACAGAAAGGACGGGCACTTCAGGGTCTTTTACATTTTCCAGAAGCTGCCAAACATATTCTTCCGTGGTTTCCATTACCATTTGGCGTCCGGGTAAACCCTTGGCAGGTATTGCATTTCGCTGAGCAAATAGCCCAGGTGCTCCGAATGCACGCCATTCCTGCCGCCGCGTTGCATCCATTGGTCGGGCGGGGTGGTGAGTGTGGATTCTGCAATCACTTCTTTCACCAGTTTCAGCCAGCGCTCTTTGATGCCGTCAAGCGAAGGAATTACGCCATGATCGACCAAGGTTTTCTCCACCTCGTCGGTTTCGAAAAGTTCGCCGGTGTAGCTCCAAAGCTCGTTTAGGGCGTTTTGTACCCTTTGGTGGCTTTCTTGAGTGCCGTCGCCCAAGCGGATGAGCCACTCAGAGCTAAAGCGGTAGTGGTAAGTCACCTCTTTCAACGATTTCTCAGCAATGGCAGCAATGTCGCTGTGGTTGCTTGCTTTCAGAATATCGAGGAGGGTAATGTGGTAGGCGTCAAAAAGAAACTGGCGAACAATCGTTTTTCCAAAATCGCCATTGGGCTGTTCCACCAAAAGGTGGTTAAAAAACTCACGTTCAATACGCTTGTAGGCCAATTCGTTTTCGTCTCTTCCTCTCCCTTCCTCATTACCGGCCACGGTCAGGTAGCTTCGGCATTGGCCAATCAGGTCGAGTGAAATGTTGGTCAGAGCAATGTCCTGCTCCAATATGGGCCCATGGCCGCACCACTCACCCAAGCGGTGGCCCAGTATCAGTGTGTCGTCGCCCAAGCGAAGCAAAAACTTAACAATAGCCGGTTTTATCTCCATGTTGTTTTCTGCTTTTGCCATTACATGTGACCAATTTCCTTCGGAATGTCGTAGAAGGTAGGGTGTCTGTAAATCTTGTTTTCCGCCGGTTCGAATAGCGAGTCCTTATCTCCCGGATCGGAAGCGTGAATATCGCTGGAGAGCACCACCCAAATACTCACGCCCTCCATTCGGCGGGTGTACACATCACGGGCATTTTCTACGGCCATTTCGGCATCTGCTGCGTGCAGGCTACCCACATGTCGGTGATTCAGTCCTTGTTTGCTTCTGATGAAAACCTCCCAAAGAGGCCAGTTGTTGTCGCTCATTTTTTCTAAGATTTTAGGTTAGGCAACGCTTGCTGCTCTATTTCTCTTCTTTTCGGCGTAGGCCATGGCCGCTTCTCGCACCCAAGCGCCCTCTTCGTGGGCCTTGTTTCGGGCTTCCAGTCGCTGTTTATTGCAAGGGCCGTTGCCTTTTATCACATTGTAAAATTCGTCCCAGTTGATGACTCCAAAGTCGTATTGTCCGCGTTCTTCGTTCCATTTCAGGTCCGGATCGGGAACTGAGAGGCCAATGAATTCGGCCTGTGGTACCGTTTTGTCCACAAATGCCTGTCTTAATTCGTCGTTCGAGAAGCGCTTAATTTTCCACTTCATGCTCTTCGCACTGTGGGGGCTATCCACATCATTGGGCCCGAACATCATCAAGGCGGGCCACCACCAACGGTTCAGCGCATCTTGTGCCATGGCTTTTTGTTCGGCAGTGCCTTTAGCCAAGGTCATCATGATTTCGTAGCCCTGCCTTTGGTGAAAGCTTTCCTCCTTACACACGCGTATCATAGCGCGGGCATAAGGCCCATAGCTGGCGCGGCATAGCGGCACTTGGTTTTGAATGGCAGCACCATCTACCAGCCAACCTATAGCGCCCATATCGGCCCAGGTGAGTGTAGGGTAGTTGAAAATGCTGGAATACTTTGCCTTTCCGCTCAGCAGGTCGTCAATGGTGTCTTCGCGACGAACGCCCAAGGTTTCGCAGGCGGCATAAAGATATAAGCCATGTCCTGCTTCGTCCTGAATTTTGGCCAGCAAGGCAGCCTTGCGGCGTAGGGAGGGGGCGCGGGTAATCCAGTTGGCCTCAGGCAACATGCCCACCACCTCGCTATGCGCATGCTGGCTTATCTGCCTGATGAGTGTTCTTCTGTAATCTTCGGGCATCCAGTCTTTGGGCTCAATCTTCTCGTCCCGGTCAATCTTTGCCTGAAACTCGGCTTTCAGTTTTTCGATATCCATAATCGTCTCTTCGGTTTACAATGCAATACTAAACATTATCTCCTTGTCAGTAGTTCGCAAGCATGCATAGCGCGAAGGTAAATTGATCACCCGTTTCAGAAAATGAGAAGCATCACTCGAAACATTTCCACAAAAAAAGCCGCCTCCCATGGAAACGGCTCTTCAAATCTCTATGGATATACAATTACTTCAGCTCGCCAATAAAGGGGATGCCATCCAAAATGGCCATGCGAATGGCGCTAAGGAAATAGGCCTCCAATTGGTAGAACTGCGCAGCAGCTTTTGCTCCGGCAGCTTTTTCCATTTTCTTGTGGTAGGTAGCAATTAGTTTTTCTTGCTGACTAGCCAATACAATCATTTCCTTGATGATTTGAGATGTTGTCGCGTCATCAAGAGACATGTATGAGCTTGCATATTTTTCCAAAAGCTCAATACGTTTTACGCCAAGCTCTTTGCGTTTGCCTTCGTACTCGTCATACAAAGCCCAAAAAGCATCTTTCGAGGCAGGCTCCAATTGAATAAAATCGGCAGTAATGGCTTTCTTTTCCTTGCCGTACAAGCCTTGAATTACGTCGATATCCTCTTTATTGGATTGGGCAAATGCCAATGAAGTGAAGAAGATTGCTGAAAGTAGAATTAGTTTTTTCATGAAGATGTTAAGGTTATAATTATGCTGCAATATTATAATAGTTCCATCACGCTGAGCATGAAAAATATTATCCTTTGAAGGTATTTTCCATTCTTTCCTTGATTTTATGAATACCATTGGAGCGAATGGCTGTAAAGTCGAACCCGCACGAAAACATCAGGTGAGGAAATGCCGTTGTTAGCATGCTATTTTCCTACTTTTCACCACTGAACAATTAATCACATGTCTTCAAAATATTTGCGGCCCCTCTATTTTTCACTAGTCCTTGTGCTCGGCATTTACTTGGGAAGCAAGTTGTCGTTTTCGAGCTCAGGCTCAGGTATTTCTTTTTCGCCCAGCAGCATGGCCAAGTTCGAGCAACTGCTGCGCTACATCCAGCGCGACTATGTGGATGTGGTGAATACGGATAGTCTGCTGGACAACACCATTCAGGAAATGCTCAACAAGCTCGATCCGCATTCTACCTATATAAACCCCAAGGACATGCCCGCCATAACCGAGAATATGCAGGGCAATTTCGACGGAATTGGCGTGGAGTTCAGCATTCAAAACGATACAGTAGTTGTCGTTTCGGCCATTTCGGGCGGACCAAGCGAAGCGCAGGGCATCCGCGCAGGCGATAGAATTGTTGCGGTAGAAGGTGAAAGTATTGCCGGAATTGGGCTGAAAAATGAGGAGGTAATACGCACCCTTCGAGGTGAAAGGGGAACCAAAGTTAAAGTGACCATTTTCCGTCCGCAGGAAAAGCGCACTTGGGATGTGACGATTACCCGTGGAAAAATTCCCATTTACAGCGTAGATGCTGTTTACATGATAAGAGAGGAAATCGGCTACATACGCGTCAACCGCTTTGCGGAAACTACCTACGAAGAATTTCAAAAAGCCCTGAAAGACTTGCTAAGCAAAGGCATGCAATCGCTGATTTTGGACTTGCGCGGAAATCCGGGCGGCTACCTAACCATGGCCACCGATATGGCAAACGATTTTTTGAAAGACAAGCAATTGATCGTTTACACAGAAGGACGTAATCGCGATAAACAGCATTTCTATGCCACTGAAAAAGGGCTTTTTGAAAACGGGAAGTTGGTCATTCTCATAGACGAAGGCTCCGCTTCGGCAAGCGAAATTGTGGCCGGCGCCATTCAAGACAACGACCGCGGAACCATCATTGGAAGGCGATCTTTTGGGAAAGGGCTGGTGCAGGAGCAATGGATGCTTAAAGATGGTTCGGCCTTGCGACTGACTGTTGCGCGCTACTACACGCCCACCGGACGCTGCATACAGCGCACCTATGCCAATGGAACGGATGAATATTATAGTTATGGAAATGGCTATCACGACAGCATCATGCCCATTGAAGAAGATTCGACTGAATATGTAACCCCCGGAGGTAAGATTGTGTACGGCGGTGGAGGCATCATGCCCGATATCGAAATTCCGTTTGAGCACGCGGGGAGATCGGATGCCTATTATGCATTGGTAACAAGTACTTTGATTCAGGACTTTTCCTTTCAATATGCCGACGAAAACCGTACCCGACTAATGGATGAGCTAGGCATGGAAAAGTGGCTGAGTAACGGTAAAAACCAAGACGATCTTTATTCCGATTTCAGCGCCCACTATCGGAAGGAAAAGAATGAATTGCTTTCACTCCCGGCCAACGAACGCAATAGGATTACCAACCGACTTGCGGCGCTTGTTGCCCGAAACATTTGGGGAAGTGTAGGCTATTTTACCGCCATGAACATGCACGACGAGATGATAGATGCCGCTATAAACGAGCTGTTATCAGAGCAAGTTGCTGAGTGACACTTTTTGCTCGATAATGCCGCGCAACGCCGAAACCGGTACGCGCTCCTGAGCCATAGTGTCGCGCTCGCGAATAGTCACTGTGCCGTCTTCCAACGATTGATGATCGATAGTGATACAATAAGGAGTGCCGATAGCATCTTGGCGGCGATAGCGTTTTCCAATAGCGTCTTTTTCGTCGTACTGGCACATGAAGTCTTTCTTCAAGTCGTCCATGATGCTGCGGGCCATTTCAGGGAGGCCATCTTTTTTCATCAACGGCAACACAGCCACTTTGATAGGCGCTAAAGCCGGAGGGAGCATGAGCACCGTGCGCTCGCTTCCATCCTCCAGTTTCTCCACTCTATAGGCATACGAAAGCGTAGCCAAAAACATTCGGTCAAGGCCTATGGAAGTTTCCACCACATATGGCACGTAGCTCTCGTTGAGCTCAGGATCGAAGTACTGAAGTTTCTTGCCCGAAAACTGCTGGTGGCGACCCAAATCGTAGTCGGTACGTGAGTGAATGCCTTCCAGTTCGCGGAAGCCGAAAGGAAAATGAAACTCGATATCCGCAGCGGCGTTGGCATAATGGGCCAGTTTTTCGTGGTCGTGAAAACGGTAATTCTCGGCCCCCATGCCCATGGCGTGGTGCCACTTGATGCGTGCCTCCTTCCAGTATTCGTACCACTTCATTTCCTCACCCGGGCGAACGAAAAACTGCATTTCCATCTGCTCAAATTCGCGCATGCGGAATATGAACTGCCGGGCCACAATCTCATTTCTGAAGGCTTTACCTACCTGCGCTATTCCGAATGGGATTTTCATCCTCCCGGTTTTCTGCACATTTAAGAAATTGACAAAAATTCCTTGAGCGGTTTCAGGGCGTAGATAAATGGTGCTGGCGCTTTCGGCCATGGAGCCAATTTCGGTGCTGAACATCAGGTTGAACTGGCGCACATCCGTCCAATTCTTTGATCCGCTAATGGGGCATGCAATCTCCAGCTCTTCTATTAATGCTTTGATGTCGGCCAGATTCTCGTTTTCCAGGCCTTTGGTCAAACGGTTGATAATTTCGCGCTGCTTGGTGCGATAACCCACCACGCGTTCGTTGGTTTGCTCGAACATGGCTTGGTCAAAGCTCTCGCCAAATCGTGAAGCGGCTTTTTCAATCTCTTTTTGCGCTTTTTGCTCCAGTTTCTCGGCGTATTCCTCAATCAACTGGTCGGCGCGATAGCGTTTCTTCGAATCTTTATTGTCAATAAGCGGATCGCTGAAGGCATCCACGTGACCTGAGGCTTTCCAAGTAGTAGGGTGCATAAAGATGGCGGCATCAATGCCCACAATGTTTTCGTGCATCTGCACCATGCTCCGCCACCAGTATTCTCGTATGTTTTTCTTCAACTCTGAACCATACACACCGTAGTCATACACGGCACTAAGTCCATCATAGATTTCGCTGCTGGGGTACACAAATCCATACTCTTTGGCGTGGGCTACTAAGTCTTTTAGTTGGTCGGTTGGTGCGGACATTTCTTGCGGTTTTTTACAATAAAAAAGCGCCCCATTTGGGGCGCCGTCAAAGGTAAACTTTCGTTTTTTATTGCTTCACAAATTTGTGGGTCTCTTTTTTCGCTCCCACTACCTCTATCAGGTACATACCCGCAGGCAGGTTGCTGATGTCGATTAACTGTGCTTTCTCGCCGGAAAGCACTTGTCCACGGGCCACAGCAGTTCCCAACACATTGTAAATAGTATAGGAACGAAAGCTGCTATTCTGAGTTCCGGCCAGTGTTAGTGTGCTCGAAGCCGGATTTGGATAAATACTAAGTTCTGCTTGCTCAGCATCCTCCAGTCCGAATACTGTGCAATAAGCTGTCAATTCATTGAGCATACCCATAAGATTGAGCACACCCCCGGTAACGGTAATTCCGGAAAGAGAGGTGTTTGGCGAAACGCCATTGAGCACGAAATCTCTCATGGCACGAGCTGCACTGTCGGGCTGGCTGCGCACAATCTCCATGAAGTTGGGACATGCCGCAGCATAAGCCAAAGCAATGGCTCCGGTAACATGGGGTGTAGCTCCTGATGTGCCACCAAATCCTCCATAGTTGTTTTTGGTCAAGGTGTATGTGCTTTCGCCAAATGCGCCCAGATCAATGGTCGTGAGGCCATACCCTGCCTGATTCACTTTGTTGTTGAAGCGATTCATGTTGGTAACAGAAATAAGGTATTCACTTGGACAGGCAGTAGGTAGGTCGCCCACCACATCCACGTCTTGATTGCCATTGATGGTGGCTCCGCAGCTCAACACACCATATACACCCAGGGTGTCATACATAGCACACCAAAGCGGTGCTGCGGAAGGCTGACCGAAGTCAATGCCCCAGCTCGCATTAGTGGAAACGATAAAAGCCCCTTTTTCTCCATTGGTTTCGTTGTACTGCTTTCTGCTTGCAAGTACATAACCGTAGGCCGTCAGGGCATCCGCCTGATCTCCTCCACCCACTATGATCATCAATTTCACATTCCAATTTACACCGGCAACGCCTACCCCATTGTCTCCTTTTGCGCCTACAATTCCGGCCACCGGAGTTCCATGACCTCCACCCCATGAGCCGCCTGTTATATTGTCGTTCATTGGGGTGCTATAGGTATTCCATCCCTGCACGTCATCCACATAACCGTTCAGATCGTCGTCTATTCCGTTTCCGGCAATTTCGTGTCTGTTGCTCCATAGGTTGGCACTAATGTCCGGATGATTGGGATTGATTCCATCATCAATAATGGCCACCACAATAGTATCGCCGTCTACGGTAAGTCCTCCGGTAGTGATGTTCCAGGCCAGATCGGCGTCAATGTCGGCGCCCGGTGTACCACCGTTTTGGCCGGTGTTGTCGTACTGCCATTGGCTGCTGTACAGCGGGTCGTTCGGATTGGCTCTGTAACTTATGGTATAATTGAACTGCGCATTGATCACGTCTTCCGAACGAAGCACCATCCGCAGCATCATTTCGGCTTCTATTTGGCTTTCGTCGAAGTGCAACTGCCACATATTGGTCACTGCGCTTATGGAGCGAGTAACGGTGATGTCCGTATTCTTTCCATCAACGATCTCAAAATCGTTAGAGAAGGATTCGGCATCAACTCCGGGCCGTAGCTGAACGAGCAAGTCGCCCACAACACGCTGCTGGCCATAGCTGAAAGAGGCTAGTATGGTGCCTAGCAAAATTGTGTAAAGGGATTTTTTCATGGAATTTTGATATAAATAAGGACTCAAATGTACTGATTCGCGAATTCAAATACGCGATTGTTCGCGGAGGTGTTGGCCAAGACGCTAAATTTGCTCGGTGATTATAGTACAAGACATCCTGGTTTCAGACGACTTGCTTAAGGAACATTTTGTGTGCGACTTGAGCGCGTGCAAGGGCGCTTGCTGTGTGGAAGGCGACGCCGGAGCTCCGCTCACGGAAGAGGAAACCAAAATCCTTGAGCAAATTTTTGAGCTAGTAAAACCTTTCCTCCGTCCCGAAGGAGTAGCCGCTATTGAAGCACAAGGCACCCATATTTTGGATTGGGACAATGAAGCGGTAACCCCCCTTCGAGATGGTAAAGAATGCGCCTACACCATTTTTGAAAACGGCGTGGCCGCCTGTGGTATCGAAAGAGCCTATCAGGCTGGAGCGGTTTCGTTTCGAAAACCATTGAGCTGCCATCTATACCCCGTTCGATTGCGGAAAGGAAGAAGCTTTGTGGCCGCCAACTACGACCAGTGGCAGATATGCAAGGCTGCCTGTTCATTGGGTGAACAGCTCAAAGTTCCGGTATTTCGGTTTGTAAAAGATGCCTTGATTCGCAGTTTTGGACAGGCATGGTACACCGAACTCGAAACTGTGTATGAGGAGATGAAAAAGCAGGGGATTATTGTCTCGTAGTTATCAACGATTGACGTGGATAAATTTTAATTTTTTTCGTCCTATCATCTTGCAAAATTCGCTCATCAACGATTTCAACAGTTCCACGAATTCGACTTTTTAGTCGCTGTTGAAAACTACCAAGTAATGTGAATAATTGAAGGTTGACTTACAGTTTCAGAATAAAAATATTTGTTCTGCAGCTTGGGTAACCCTCCTCTAACATTTGGGTAACAACACCCACATGCGCCCTGAAAGAGCCTTGTAACAAGCTGTTTTACTGTGTTTTATACGAATTTCTAAAGGCTTGAAAATGACGACAGAACCCATTTTAAGAGAGAATAAAGACCGCTTCGTGCTGTTCCCCATTCAGCATACAGACATCTGGGAATGGTACAAGAAACAACAAGCGTGTTTTTGGACTGCCGAGGAGATCGACCTTCACCAAGATGTTCAGGATTGGAGCTCTAAACTTAGTGCCGACGAGCAATATTTCATTAAACACATTCTGGCTTTTTTTGCCGCCAGCGACGGTATCGTGAACGAAAATTTGGCTGAAAATTTCGTGAATGAAGTCCAATACACAGAAGCCAAGTTCTTCTACGGCTTTCAGATCATGATGGAGAATATCCATTCCGAAACCTATTCGCTTCTTATCGATTCATTGATAAAAGATGCTGAAGAGCGCGACCGCCTGTTTCATGCCATTGAAAACTTTCCGGCCATCAAGAAAAAAGCCGACTGGGCACTGCGTTGGATCAACTCTGATTCCTTCGCCGAACGCCTTGTTGCCTTTGCTGCAGTAGAGGGAATCTTCTTTTCCGGAAGCTTTTGCTCCATCTTTTGGCTGAAAAAGCGCGGATTGATGCCGGGTCTGACCTTCTCGAATGAGCTGATTAGCCGCGACGAAGGCATGCATTGCGACTTTGCCTGCCACCTGCACAACAAGCATTTGGTAAACAAAGTGCCTGAAGTTCGCATCAAGGAAATCATTTTGGATGCCTTGAATATTGAACGTGAGTTCATCACCGAAAGCCTTCCCGCTGACCTGATAGGCATGAATAGCCGACTGATGACTCAATACCTGGAGTTTGTAACGGACAGGCTGTTGGTGGAGCTTGGCTGCAGCCGCGAGTTCAATGTGAACAATCCTTTCGACTTTATGGAAATGATCAGCCTGCAAGGCAAAACCAATTTCTTCGAAAAACGCGTATCGGAATACCAACAGGCCGGTGTGATGAACGCGAAAGAAGACAACGCATTCAGTATTTCAGAAGATTTTTAATTCCGCCCAACCCGGAACGACACCCAATAAATTCTATTAAACGATTTAACCCAAAGAGACTATGTACGTAATAAAAAGAGATGGCCGCAAAGAGGAAGTAAAGTTTGACAAAGTAACCGCCCGCATCCAGAAACTGTGCTATGGATTGAACCCCATGGTGGAGCCGGTGGCCGTTGCCATGCGCGTAATCGAAGGCATTTACGACGGGGTTACCACCCGCGAGCTTGATAGCCTTGCCGCTGAGGTGGCTGCTTCGCTTACCACGCGCCATCCCGATTTTGCCCAATTGGCTGCGCGGATAGCCATTTCCAACCTTCACAAGGAAACCAAGAAATCGTTCAGCGAGACCATGAGCGACTTGTACAACTATATCAACCCTAAGAATGGCAAGAAATCGCCATTGCTGGCTGATGATGTGTACGAGATAATCATGCAAAACAGTGCGCGTATCGACTCTACCTTGATCTACGATCGTGACTACAGCTACGACTTTTTCGGATTCAAAACGCTGGAGCGCAGCTACCTGCTTCGCATCAACGGCCGAATTGCCGAGCGCCCACAGCACATGCTCATGCGTGTGGCCATTGGCATTCACAAAGAAGATATTGATGCCGCTATTGAGACCTATGAGTTGATGAGTAAAAAATACTTTACGCACGCTACTCCTACGCTTTTCAACGCCGGGACGCCTAAAGCGCAAATGTCCTCATGCTTCTTGCTCACCATGAAAAACGATAGCATTGACGGCATATACGACACCCTGAAACAATGCGCCAAAATCTCGCAAAGCGCAGGAGGAATAGGCCTTTCTATTCACAACATCCGCGCTACAGGATCTTACATTCGCGGCACAAATGGCACCTCAAACGGCATTGTGCCCATGCTTCGCGTGTTTAATGACACCGCCCGCTATGTGGACCAAGGTGGCGGAAAGCGCAAAGGATCGTTTGCCATCTACATGGAGCCTTGGCATGCCGATATCTTTGATTTTCTTGACCTGAAAAAGAACCATGGAAAAGAAGAAATGCGCGCCCGCGACCTTTTTTATGCCATGTGGATTCCGGACCTCTTTATGGAGCGTGTGGAAAAAGACGCCAACTGGACGCTGATGTGCCCCAACGAATGTCCGGGACTGTCTGACAGCTACGGCGAGGAGTTCAACAAACTATACACCCAATACGAGGCCGAGAAAAAGGGAAGACGCGTGGTGCGTGCTCGCGAAATTTGGGAGGGCATCATTGAAGCGCAAATAGAAACCGGAACGCCTTACATGCTGTATAAAGACAGCGCTAACGGCAAGTCGAACCAGAAGAACTTGGGAACGATTAAGTCCTCAAACCTGTGTACCGAAATCATTGAATACACGGCTGCCGACGAAGTGGCGGTGTGCAACCTGGCCTCTATCGCTTTGAGCATGTTTGTGAAAGACGATTTGACTTTCGACCACGACAAGCTGTTCGAAATAACCTATATCGCCACCAAAAACCTCAACAAGGTAATTGATCGGAACTACTATCCGGTGCCAGAGGCGCGCAACTCGAATATGCGCCACCGCCCTATCGGGCTTGGAGTGCAAGGCTTGGCCGATACCTTTATCATGATGCGCTATCCTTTCACATCAGACGAGGCCAAGAAACTAAACAAAGACATCTTTGAAACCATTTACTACGCAGCACTTACAGCAAGTAAGGACTTGGCCAAAGTGGATGGACCATACGAGACCTATGCAGGCTCACCCATTTCTCAAGGCATTTTCCAGTGGGACATGTGGAACTTGGGAGAAAGTGACCTGAGTGGTCGCTGGGACTGGAGCACTTTACGCAAAGAAGTAGTGGAACACGGCGTGCGTAACTCTTTACTTGTTGCACCCATGCCTACCGCCTCTACCTCGCAGATTTTGGGCAACAACGAATGCTTTGAGCCGTACACTTCAAATATCTATACACGTAGGGTTCTTTCTGGCGAATTTGTAGTGGTAAATAAACACCTGCTCTTAGACCTTGTGGCGCTGGGCTTGTGGAATGACGACTTGAAAACCGAAATCATCAAGCACAACGGTAGCGTTCAAAACATTGACATCATTCCTGAGAACATAAAGGAATTGTACAAAACCGTTTGGGAGATGAAAATGCGCGACATCATTGACATGGCTGCCGATCGCGGCGCTTTCATTGACCAGTCGCAGAGCATGAACCTCTTTATGGAAAATGCCAACATGGGCAAAGTGACCGGTATGCACTTCTACGCATGGAAAAAGGGATTGAAAACAGGCATGTACTACCTGCGCACCAAAGCCGCGGCTGACGCCATCAAGTTTACGGTTCAGAAACAAGCCAAGGCAGAAGTGATTCCGGTGCTGAACAGTGATCAAACAAAAAATTTGCAAGAAGACAGACAAAACAAGCTACAGGAAGCGGCTATGAAGAAGGAGTATACAAATGAAGAAGCTTTGGCCTGCAGCCTGGACAATCCGGATGCTTGCGAAGCTTGTGGAAGTTAATTTTTGTTGTTTTTAGGTGAGAAGAAACCCCGAATAGACATGTGCTCTTCGGGGTTTCTTTTTTACAAAACGATTAAGAGATGAAAAGAATAAAAGACGGAACACCTTGGGAAGAAAAGGTGGGATACTGCCGGGCAGTAGTAGTAGGAAATAGAATGGAGATAGCCGGCACCACCGCTTCAATGAACGGCGCGGTGCAGTTTCCTGGAGATGCGGGAAAACAAACGGAATCTATTCTAAAACGCATGATGTCCATTCTTGAATCCAATGGCTTTTCGGCTAAGGATGTGGTGCGCACCCGCATGTATGTGACCAACATAGACGATTGGGAAAGCATAGGAGCGGCGCATCAGGCATTTTTCGGCGAGCATCCGCCGGCGGCTACCATGGTGGAAATATCTAGACTCATTCATCCCGATTTACTTATAGAAATCGAGCTTAGCGCCGAGCGCGAATAAAAAAAGCGGACACTGCTGCCCGCTTTCTCATTACATTTTTTTAGTAGTCTTACTCTCCGAGTTTCAAAATCAAACCGCCGGAGAAATCGCCTTGAACCATAGGCACCCAGAAATATGCTCCTGCGCTCACACCACCGGTTCCAATACCCACTCCTACTGATCCATTTGACAGTGGCAGATACATACGCCCTGAGAAACGTAGGCCCACTCTATCGTTAAGCCACACTTTAACCCCGAGACCCAGGTTAACAGAGAACAGCCATTGTTCAGAATTGTACTGATAGTCTGATGTGTATTGAGAAGCTCCAAGACCGTATACGCCGTAAGGAATAACATTTCCTCCGGTTATTGCTTCGCGCACTACGCTCAATTGGTAATGACTGGAGCGCACTTGACCAATCTGATACCCTTCTAAAGCAGATTGGTAGGTGAAATCGGACTCGCAGGTATTGAACATAAGTTCTATTGCAGTGCCATAACCCAGGTCAAAAGCCAGCGCGCCGCCATAATTCATTCCATTCTTTACGTCCACTACACCGTAGTAGCCGTTCACCTTACCGCTCATCATGTAGCCGGCAAAAGGCGTCAATTCGATTTGAGCAAAGCCCACAAATCCCATCAACAAGCTTGCTAAAAGAGCAACATTTCTTTTCATAAAAGCCAGGTTTAAATTGACGGCCAAATTACTCATTAAATGATTCTACTTGACTGTGTCTCCGTATTTCTGCATTTTATTCGGGGCCCGGTCTTGTTTCTCTTTGTAAAGCTTAAACTTAGAAGGATGGCTGCGCGGCGGCCAATAGTTGTTGTCCATGTCTGTGTCTGCCGTTTCGAGATAAGGATCTAGTGCCACAGTGCTTAGTTCCTTTGAAGAATAGAACAACTTTGAAACCTTTGTATCGCCCATTTTCCAAATTTCCGCAGGTATGTAGTGCATTTCCTCGCTCCCGTCAGCGAACACCAGTTGGATGATGACCGGCATAGGAATACCGCCTATCATTTCGATTTCCACCACGTAATAGTTCAAACCGTTTTCCAGCATGGCCTTTTCCTCGTCGTTCAACGATCCCAGATAGCGATCGTAGTCCTCCTTATCCGCCGGATATACTGCAAAAGGGTCGTAATTGTTGTAAAAATCCTTCATGTTCGGGTCGCGCTCCACCACACTTGGTTCCTCCGATTGGCTATTGCGAATATCGCCAATGAATTGTGCTTCTTTTGCCTCACGCTCCTTTGCCAAGGCTTTTTCAATCTCCGGATTTTGGGTGTCAATCTGATACCATTTCACATTACTAATAGCCATGTCCACATGGTCGGTGGTGAAAAACCAAGCACGCCAAAACCAGTCGAGGTCCATCCCTGAGGCGTCTTCCATGGTACGGAAAAAGTCGGCCGGAGAGGGATGTTTAAACATCCAGCGGTTGGCATATTCCTTAAAGGCAAAGTCGAAAAGCTCGCGCCCCATCACCGTCTCGCGGAGAATGTTGAGGGCCGCAGTAGGTTTCGCGTAAGAGTTGTTTCCAAATTGCTTGATGCTTTCGCTATTGGTCATAATGGGCACCATGCCATCCTTAGGCCCGTTCATATAGGGCACAATGTTGGCCGCCGGGCCACGCCGACTGGGGTAGTTCTTGTCCCACTCCTGCTCGGTAAGATATTGCAAGAAAGTGTTCAGCCCTTCGTCCATCCATGTCCACTGCCGCTCATCTGAGTTAACAATCATGGGAAAATAGTTGTGCCCTACTTCGTGAATGATTACGCCTATCATCCCGTACTTGGTGTATTCGCTGTAGGTGCCATCCGGCAATGGGCGTCCGCCATTAAAACAAATCATAGGATATTCCATCCCTATCTGATGTGTGTGCACACTGATGGCCACCGGGTAGGGATAGTCGAAAGTGTGTTTTGAATACACCTGAAGCGTATGTGCCACCACCCTTGTGCTGTATTTTTCCCATAGTGGGTTGCCTTCTTTGGGGTAATACGACATGGCCATCACGGTGCGGTTGCCAAACTTAACACCCATGGCGTCCCAAATGAACTTGCGGCTGCTGGCAAAAGCAAAGTCGCGCACGTTGGTGGCGTGAAATATCCAGCTCTTCTTCTTGTCGCTTCGTTCGCCTTCCTTTTTCAGCGCCTCTTCGGGTGTTACAATCATTACAGGCGTTTCGCTGGTAGCAGCCTTGCTAAGCCGCGAGCGCTGCTCAGCTGTTAGCACCTCTGTCGGGTTTTGCAGCACGCCTGTGGAGCCCACCAAGTGGTCCGCCGGAACGGTGATTTTTACCTTGTAATTTCCGAAAGGCAATGTGAACTCCCCACGACCCAGGAACTGCTTGTGTTGCCAGCCCTCCACGTCATTGTACACCGCCATGCGAGGGAAAAACTGGGCAATGGTGTAGAGGTAGTTCTTGTCTTCAGGAAAATACTCGTAGCCTGCACGTCCGCCTATCTTCATTCGGTCATTGATATTGTACCACCACTTGCACTTGAAGGTATAAGACATTCCCGGCTTCAGTGGCATAGGCAAATCAATGCGCATCATGGTTTTCACAATCGTGTACGGCAGGTCTTTACCGGCTTTGTCTTTCACATACTCGATCTTAAATCCGCCGTCGAAGTCGTTGTGCAGACGCGCCAGTTGGTCGAAACTCATGGATTCGCCAATACTTGTTGTCGCAATTTTCTTGGTGTCCGAATCTTTGGCGCGCATGTTTTGATCCAGCTGCACCCAAAAATAGGTGAGCACGTCCGGCGAGTTGTTGAAATAGGTCACCTCCTCGGTGCCATATAGGCGCTGGTTTTCGTCGTCTAGCTCAATGTCTATCACATAGTCGGCGCGCATTTGGTAATACTGATGACCGGGTGCGCCACTTGCCGTGCGATACACGTTGGGAGTAGGCAACTCGTCGTACATCTGACGGAATTTATTTTCGTCCTGTGCCCAAGTGGTTATAGATGCCAGAAAGAGAAGGGTAAGAATGCGCTGCTTCATAATTTTTACTTGCTAGATGTTAAAACTTCACGACCAAGGATGATTCAAAAAACTCATATAGGAGGCAATGCCAATGACGGCACTATTGATAAAAAACACAAGCCTCTCTTGGTGTTTCGTGCCC
This sequence comes from uncultured Cryomorphaceae bacterium, assembly GCA_964490025.1. Classification (GTDB taxonomy): domain Bacteria; phylum Bacteroidota; class Bacteroidia; order Flavobacteriales; family ECT2AJA-044; genus CAZBBV01. Next base: position 21,208 of record CAZBBV010000001.1, read on the forward strand.
GAACCTTGAACGGCAGTAAGCAGAATGACCACGATCATCACGATAAGCAACTGACCCAGCTCAATGCCCAAATTGAAGGCCAGTAGAGGCATGAGAATGCTTTCTTCTTTTCCCAAAAGACTTTGAAAAAAACTGGAAAAGCCAACGCCATGAATGAGGCCAAAAGCAATGACCACCAGCAATGAAAGCCAGGGTGTTTTGTTCGATTTATTTTTTCTGAAAAGATTGAAGAGCCCCGCCAATACTATCGTCACCGGAATAAGAAACTCAATCCACGTTCTATTCACCTCCACAGCATCCATAGCGGCCAAAGCCAGGCTCAATGAGTGCCCAATAGTAAAGGCCGTGACCATAAGAAGCAGCAATTTCCAGCGCTGAATGGTGTAGGGGCTTGTAAGCACAAGTAGGAATAAAATATGGTCGAGCCCGTCAAGGCCGGCAATGTGCTGGTAGCCCAATTCAAGGTAGGTAGTGAATAGCGACATAGGCGGCTAAAATAGAAATAGATTACTTTGCTTTGTCTTCCCTTATATCCTTTCAAAATGTTAAACATTGTCTTGTTCTGCTTATGGTTTGTTGCACCGCTCAAGCACGAGTTTTATGTTGGTCTCACCGAAGTGGAGCACAACAGTAGCAGCCACACTTTGGAAATCACTGTTAAGATTTTTCGCGACGATATGGAACGTGTTATTCAGGAGAAAAGCGGCATCAACCTTCAGTTGGGCACCGCCAATGAGCATGCCGCTGCGGACTCTTTGCTTTTTCACTATATCAACCAGCAGATGAGCATTGAGGTGGACGGGCAAAAAAGAAAGGCGCTATGGATAGGTCAGGAGGCTGATTTTGATGCCGTTTGGATGTATATCGAAATCCCCAATGTGCAGTATATGCAGCGCATAAGCGTGCGCAACACCCTACTATTTGAAACATTTTACGATCAAAGCCACATCATAAAAGTGAAATATGACAACGAAGAAGAAGCCGGGGTGGTCAACCGAAACAAAGACCGCATTGAATTCCGTTTTTAAGCATCTACTGATTATTGCCGCTATTTCAACTGGCCTTTCGGCCTATGGGCAAAGTCAGTACGAAAACATTAAAATAAGTGGCGACGAGCGCACACCCTGCGAGCCAAGCATTGCCATCAACCCATTGAATCCGGACAAGATGGTTGCCGGAGCGGTGCTCAGTTTTGTGTACTACTCGCACGACGGCGGTCGCACCTGGACCGGCGACAAAATAGAATCGCCCTACGGTGTGTGGGGCGACCCGGTGATGCTGGCCGACTACGAAGGAAATTTCTATTACTTCCACCTATCCGACCCGACCGGGCGCAATTGGAGTAGCGAAGAAATTCTCGATCGTATCGTTTGCCAAAAATCGACCGACGGTGGCATCACCTGGAGCGAAGGCAGCTACATGGGTTTTGCCCACCCCAAAGATCAGGACAAAGAATGGGCGGCTGTGGACCCCATCAGCAACCAGATTTATGTTACCTGGACACAGTTTGATAAGTACGGCAGCAGCAATTTTCCTACAGACCAGTCCAACATACTTTTTTCCACCAGCACAGATGGCGGCGAAAGCTGGTCGGAAGCCATGGCCATTAACCAATTGGCCGGAAACTGTTTGGACAAAGACTCCACCACCGAAGGCGCTGTGCCCTCCGTGGGCCCCAATGGTGAAGTGTATGTCGCTTGGTCATTCGACGAAAAAATTTACTTCGACCGCTCTTTGGACAAAGGCAAAACTTGGCTTCAGGAGGATAAAATTGTGGCCAACCAACCCGGCGGATGGACGCACGACATTCCCGGACTGCAGCGCTGCAATGGCATGCCCATGACGGCAGTGGACCTCAGCGAAGGCCCGCACCGCGGAAGGGTGTATGTGTGCTGGGCCGACCAACGCAACGGCGAGGACAATGTGGACATTTTCCTAGCCTATAGCGACAACAAAGGTGACACATGGACCAAACCCACACGTGTGAACACCGACAAAGGCACGCGACATCAGTTTCTGCCATGGATGGCCACCGACCCGTTGACAGGCATTGTGTATGTGGTTTTCTACGACCGCCGCAACTACAAAGACAACCAAACCGACGTGTATCTGGCCCGCAGCTTCGACGGCGGCGCTACCTTCACCAACGAACGCATTAGTGAATCGCCGTTTGAACCCAACCGCAGCAAATTTTTTGGCGACTACAACAACATTAGCGCCTATGGCGGCCGTGTGCGCCCCATTTGGACACGCATGCACAATGGCCAACTCAGCATTATGACGGCCATAATAGAAGACAAAATGGAAAAAAAATGAAGCAACTCCGACTCTTTAGCACTTCCATAGTGTATGGCTCCGGCTACTTGGACTCATGCGCAGAAGAAGTAAAGCGCCTTTTTGCCGGAAGAGAAAGAATTTATTTCCTGCCCTATGCTCGTCCGAGCGGCATTAGTCATGACGATTATTTCGAAAAAGCCCGCTCTACTTTCGAAAGTTTCGGGCTCCCGCTTTTGGCCTTGCACCACGAAACCAATCCTGCCGGAGCTCTGGAGAAGGCTGACGGCGTGTTTACCAGCGGCGGCAACACCTTTTTGTTGCTCAAGCAGGTATACGAGCAGGGGCTGTTAGAGCCATTAAAAAAAGGCATTGAAGTGGGACGAATAGCCTATATGGGCACCAGTGCGGGCAGTGTAATAGCAGGCGCTACCATGCACACCACCAACGATATGCCTATTGTGTATCCGCCCAGTTTTGATGCCTTGGGCTGTGTTCCTTTTTGCATCAACGCGCACTACCTCGACCCCATTCCAGGACTAAAGCACATGGGCGAAACCCGCGAAACCCGCATCAAAGAATACCACACACAGAGCCACATTCCGGTGGTGGGCCTCCGCGAAGGCGGATGGGTGGAGGTGGAGGGCAATGCGATTACTCTGCGTGGGCCGCATAGCGGGCGGATATTTTTACCCGGTAAGGAAGCTTTCGAACTGGAGACGAATAGCTCCTTAAAACCAGCGCTTGCATGAAACTGAAACACTACGCCTTTGCTGTCTTCTTGATTTTTCTATTTCCGTCGCTGAGCCAAGCCCAGCGGATGTATCGCCCATCAGCGCACGAAATAGCCACGCTTCCTGCTTGGGCGCAAAAGATGTATGCCTTCAATCCGAATGTTTGGGAAGTTGATGCGCTTTATAAAAGCTATTACCGAGAGCATACATTCGAAAAGAGCTACCATACGCAGTATTATAAGCGCTGGCGCCGCAGTGTGGAAAACAGAATTTCGGAGGATGGATTTGTGCTCGAAAAAACCTTCGAGCCAAATGATTTCATTCCGCGAGAAGCGTTAAAAAGTTCCACCACCAACTGGACCGTGGTGGGGCCCATTTACAACACCCGCGAAAATGGTGTGCAGGGTTCGGGGCAAACCAATGTCTACTCCATTGATCAATGTGCTGCTGCCACCAATGTGCTGTATTGCGGAACGGAGCCCGGCGAGGTGTACAAAAGTGTGGATGGCGGTGTGAGCTGGGAAAATGTGAGCATGGACATCCATTTTGGCAGTGGGGTGAATGCTGTGGAGGTCCACCCCGCTAACCCGAACATTGTCTTTGCCGGTGGCGGCTCGGTGGTGTATAGAAGCACGGATGGCGGCGCTACATGGGCGGTGGTGATGACCCAATCGAACCTAAATGTGAACGAAATTCTCATCAACCCTTTGAATACCCAAGTGGTGATGATTGCCGGAGATGCCGGACTTTACCGCAGTGTGGATGGCGGAAGCACGTGGACACAGTTATTTGGTCAAAGAACCTATGATTTAAAAACAAGGCCGGGAAACGACCAAGTGGTGTATATGGTGAAAAACAACCCCTCGCTAATCAAATGCGAGTTTTTCATCTCTCAAGATATGGGCGCTACCTGGACACTGCAAAGCAACGGTTGGTACCACTCCACCGACCCAGCTCGCACAGATGGCGGCGCAAGGATCGCCGTTTCAGCCGCCGACACCAACCGAGTGTATGCCTACCTCATTGGCGAAGCCAAAGCCAACGACTATGGCTTTATTGGTGTGTATCGCAGCAACGACGGCGGCCAAAGTTGGGCGCTGCCCAATAGCCCGCCGGGAGGGCCCTACACCGCCTCGCACCCAAACCTGGCCTACGGCGTCCCAAGTTGGACTTACCATCAAGGCTTTTACAACTGCGCCCTGGCCGCATCTAGCACCAATGCGGATCATATCTTGATTGGCGGACTCAACCTATGGCGATCGAACGACGGCGGAGCCACCTTCAGCGCTGTGGCCGGCTATGTGGGCGGGCCCATGGACATCCATGTAGACATGCAGGACTTTAGAGTGTTTGGAAACCAAACCTGGATTACCACAGATGGCGGCATCAACATGTCCACCGACTTTTTTACCAATAGCAACACCTACCTCATGCAAGGTATACATGGCTCCGACTACTGGGGCTTCGGTTCGGGCTGGAATGAGGATGTGCTGGTGGGCGGGCTCTACCACAATGGCAATTTGGCCCATCATGAAAACTATGGACAAGGGGTGTTTCTTGAACTAGGCGGCGGCGAGGCGCCTACCGGCTATGTGAATCCGGGAAACAACCGAAAGACCTATTACTCCGACATTGGCGGCGCCATGATTCCTCAAAACCTCAACAACGCTATCGTCTATTTCTCCAGCGGCATGAGCCCCAACGAAAGCTATTGGGCCGCCGAATCGAGTGAGATGGAGTTTCACCCCAACTGCTACAAC
>CAZBBV010000001.1:26075-27219 GCA_964490025.1 uncultured Cryomorphaceae bacterium
TGCTGGCCATTAACCCCGAAAATGAAAATGAGTTATGGATAGCCTATCCGGGAGGGAGCAATGGCAGCAAGGTGTTTCATACCAACAACGGCGGCACATCATGGACCAACATTACTTCCACCTTGCTCAATGGCGAAAGCGTGCAAGCCTTGGTGTACATTGCCGGAAGCGACGGAGCCTTGTATGTAGGCACTGAAAAGAGTGTGTTTTACAAAGACGCCAACAACCAATGGACACAAGAGAATGCAGGATTGCCCTTCCGGATCAATGTCAACATCATGCGCCCTTTTTATCGGGATGGAAAAATACGCATGGCGAGTTATGGTAAGGGCATCTGGCAAAGCGCCTTGAAAACGCAGCCTGCGCGGCCCATTGCACGCATCACAGTGGATAAGTTGGAACAAGCCTATTTCTGCGAACTCGATTCATTCCGTTTTGAAGATTATTCCTTCTTAAACCACAACAATGCACAGTGGTCGTGGAGCTTCCCCACCGGGCAGCCGACTAGCTCTACCCAGCGCTACCCCGCCGTACATTTCGCTCAAAGCGGACAGCATCTAGCCATTCTCACTGTAACAAATGGACAGGGCCAAAGCAGCACCGACTCGCTGTGGGTGAGCGTGGCCGCCTACCAGGCGCCGCAAGTGCTCAACGAAGGATTTCAAAGCAACTTTCCGCCTGAAGGCTGGACTTTTTACAACCAAGATCAGGGGGCGACATGGACCCTGAACACGGGCGTGGGTGCCTATGGCAGCTCTACCCAGTCGGTCATGTTCGACAACTACTACAATGATTCGCAAGGCAGTTATGACGATTTTCTCATTCCTTTCAACTCACAGGGCATGAGCCAGATGGAACTCTATTTCGACGTAGCCTACGCCCCCTATGGCGGACAATATTCAGATACGCTTAAGATTCTCGTTTCTACAGATTGTGGCGATAGCTTCACAGAGCTTTTTGTAAAAGGAGGCACGGATCTAAGTACCGCCCCTGCCGACCAAAATTTCTTCGTGCCCAACAACAGCCAGTGGCGCACCGAGCTCATTAACCTTGACCCATATACCGGCCACGATAAGCTGCTCATAGCCTTTCGCAATACGGGATATTATGGCAACGCCATGTATATAGACAACATCAACCTTTT
>CAZBBV010000002.1:0-22571 GCA_964490025.1 uncultured Cryomorphaceae bacterium
GGATTCGAACCGCTGTAGAAGGTTTTGCAGACCTCTGCCTAGCCACTCGGCCACGGAACCTTTTATCGGGAGGCCAAAAGTAAAATTTTTGACCTGATATGAAAGCAATTTATTCCGGACGACGGATTATTACCTGTTCTTCGAAGCCCTGCACAATTAAAATGATTTCTCCGTAAGTGCTCAATTGAGCGCTAAAATCGAAGCACTCGGTCACCACATTCATCTTTTTGCACAGCGTGGGCGCCTCGTTTACCAACATCAGGCTCATTTTGGGCGGCTGACTTTTCATGTAGGCTCCGCTCCAGTATAGCTGAATGGGCTCACCACCGCATCCGCCGTAGCTGTACTTTATTTCCAGCTCTGTCCCATTTTGCTTGATGTACTCAATGCTGATGGGGTTTGCGATATCTTGTTCGAAAACATCTGCTTTGGCCACCAGGCTCTTGCATTTGGGTGCTACTTCAGCGTCTTTTTTCGCGCTTTCCTTGCTGCCTTTGCAAGCCCATGTGCCCATTACTAGCACCGCGAATAGCCCAAGGCGAATGAATGTTTTCATATGGAATGGATTTATGATGCCTTAGTGCAAGATTTGTACCCGCTCGGTTTTCTGTACACCGTCGGAGGTCAATTTCACCAAATATATTCCTGAAGGAAAGGCACTGAGGTCAATGGTGGTTTTGCTCGCTGCACTTTGTGTTATGTTGTTTTGAAACAAAACTCTTCCGGTTATATCTAATACCTCAATCTGCACATCCTCGTTTTGGGTTTGCTGCCAACTCAGGTTTACCACGCCAGTGCTCGGATTAGGAAATGCTTCAAAATTCAAGATGCTTTCTTCTTCTATACCTATTCCCGCACATGGATAGTTGGTGCCGGCTAGGCTGGTTACATTGGCATTGTTCGGGTCTAGAAAGGGCTTCAGTTGTCTGTTTGTAGCAGTGCCATTGCTGGTCCAGGAATAGGAGAATTTTCCATACCAATCAGGTTCCGTAGTTGCGTTGCAAAAACTAAGTCCTGCAGATAGAATTCCTACGATTTGGTTCTGGTTGTTGAAAAGGGGCGAGCCTGAGCTACCGCCTTCTGTTATGCCATGGCCATTGGCTGTCTGGGCCCAGGTTACCATCCAGTGCGTGTTAGGCGTGGAGGAAACCGTGCTATTGATAAGATTGGTGCTGTAGGTGGAAATTTTCTTTATGTCGCCACTGGGATGATGCACACTTACGCCACTAGGGCTCGATCCTCCAAAGCGTGTCCACCCACTCCAATACGGATTGTATTCTACCGGAACAGGGCTATTCAGTTCCACCAAAAGAAAATCGGAAAGAACCAGCGTACCTGTGGTGCTTGAGCGCGATAGCATTTGGCAACCGGTAATGGTTTTTGAGGTAAGGCCCAGCTGGTTCAAGGGGTTGGTGCAGTTTGGCGATTCGTAGCCAAACATGAATATCCACTGGTTGAGATCGGCTGTGGAGGCAGTGCCCATGCAGTGGTCGGCCGAAAGGATGTACGGCTCGCAACCTTGACCAACATTGTTGATCAAAGCGCCGGAGCAATAGGCAAACTGAAAACCAACCTTCATATACATCCGCACAACAGATCGGATCTGATCGCGCCAGTTGTCGCCTTCTGAACACGCTGCGTTCACATTACACGCGTCGCTGGCGCCAAAGCCTGTGCCGCCTCTGGCTAAGCCTTCGAAGCCTCTGAAATTGTAGGATATCCCCTCAATGCTCAGCACCGGTTTTTCAGTAACAAATGCGGGCGCATAATATTCTATAATCACAGCCTCGCCTCCTATCGGCTGAATAGCCCATTCTTCTTTTGGGTTGTTGTTGGCTTGTGTGAAAGCACCCAATACTTGTTCATGGTCTTCGCTGTAAACGAACAATTCGCCATGTGCCGGTAGCTCCATTTTATCGAACAACACGCCTATGGCTTGCGCATCTTTGCTTTCTATTTTTAATCGCCAGATGCTTCCGCCTTCTGCGGTCTTCTCCCATGTTCCGTGGGTATTGCTGCTAATAGTTGCAGGCACATAAAGACCTACTACATACAGTCTTTCGTTGTTTTGGGCGTCCAATATTTCAATGGCCGTGGGTTCTTCAACGACTATGGTTTCGATCTTCGATTTGAGGTGCAGGGCGCCGAAACTATATGGGTCTTTTTTTTCGCTAATCTGTGCCGAAAGGGCGAATGCCGAGAGCAGTAAAATGCTGAGTAGTGATTTCTTCATGCTTTTGATCTTCGTTAATTGGCCAAACTTATCATTTCCTTTTTAAAAGCGCAGTGATTATCTACGCTCCTCGCTCATCACCACACTCACACTCTCCACATTTCCATTAATCGGCGGGTTGAGCTTTGTTACCCGCACTTTTGCTTTTTCGACCAAAGGCATTTCAGATAAAATCTGGTCAATGATTCTTTTACAAACCACCTCAAGGAGATGGGCGCGAATACCCATTTGGCTGCTTACAATGCGGTTGATGTGCACATAGTCCGCTGTGTCGGACAGACGATCGGAGGCAGAGGAGGTCTTCAGATTGGCATGAACGACCACATCTACCAAATAGTTGGCGCCAATCTTGGCTTCTTCGGCCATGCAGCCATGGTAGGCATACAGGCGGATGCCCTTTACGTGAATCTTTCCCATTTACGGAAGTTTATCGGTTGCCACTTTCATGCGTCGCACGGTTTCCTCCTTTCCCAAAATTTGGGCAATGTCGAATAGCGAAGGGCCCATTCCTTTGCCGGTGAGGGCCAGCCGAAGTGCGGGGCCTATTTTTCCAAATCCTACTCCCCGCTCTTCCATGAATGCGTGAAAAGTCGCGTCAATATGGGCGGCTTCAAACTTTTCTATTTGGCCAAACTTTTCTGCCAAAGTCACTAACAATTCCTTCGAGTCGGCATTCCATTTCTTCTCTACCACAGTTTGGTCGTAGCCAATTTCTGTTTCGAAAAAGAAAATCGCCTCTTCCACCATTTCATGCACAAATGAGGCGCGCTCTTTCATAAGGTTGGCAATGGCGGCAAGGTCGAGACCCTTTGTGTCTATACCCTTTTGCGCATACTGCTCCCCCATCAGTTGCCCAAGTTCCTCGTTCGTTTTTGCTCGGAGGTATTGCTGGTTGAACCACTTGGTTTTATCAGGATCGAAGCGAGCGCCGGCCTTACCTACTCTTTCCAAGGTAAAAGTGTCAATCAGCTCATCCATAGAGAACAACTCCTGTGCTGTGCCCGGGTTCCATCCCAAGAAGGCCAGCATATTCACAAATGCTTCAGGGAAATAGCCTCTCTCTTTGTAACCAGACGACAGTTCGCCGGTTTCTTCATTCAGCCATTGCAATGGGAAAACAGGAAATCCCAATCGGTCTCCGTCTCTCTTGGATAGCTTTCCATTGCCGTCGGGCTTCAGTATAAGTGGCAAGTGCGCAAACTGCGGCATCCCATCTTCCCAGCCAAAATATCTGTAAAGCAATACATGCAATGGAGCTGATGGTAGCCACTCTTCCCCGCGAATCACGTGTGTAATCTTCATCAGTCGGTCGTCCACCACATTGGCCAGGTGGTAGGTAGGCATGCCGTCGCTTTTGAACATCACCTTGTCGTCCATGTTGTTGGTGTTCACTACCACCCATCCGCGAATGATGTCGTGAAAGCGCACTTCCTCGTTGCGAGGCATTTTGATACGGATAACGTAGGGTTCGCCTGCGCTCAATCTGCGCTCTACTTCTTCCGCCGACAGCGAAAGAGAGTTTTTCATGCGTGTGCGCGTCACTTGGTTGTATTGAGGCGAAGGCACCCCAGCTTGTTTCATCATTTCGCGCATTTCGTCAAGTTCCTCAGTGGTGTCAAAGGCGTAATAGGCATGTCCGGAGGCCACCAGCTGATCGGCATATTGGCGGTACATTTCCTTCCGCTCCGATTGGCGGTACGGGCCGTGCGGTCCGCCGTGCTCCACTCCTTCGTCAATGTGGATTCCCGCCCATTTCAGTGCATTCAGGATGTAGGCCTCAGCTCCGGGCACAAAGCGCGTTTGGTCTGTGTCTTCAAGGCGAAGAATAAAGGTGCCGTTGTGTTTTCGGGCAAAAAGGTAGTTGTACAAAGCCGTGCGAACGCCGCCCATATGTAGTGCCCCTGTGGGACTTGGTGCAAATCTTACTCTAACTTCTTGAGCCAACATGGTGTTAAATTTTTAAAGGAGGCCAAAAGTAGTAATTCAAGACGGTTAAATTTGCCTAGGTACTTTTACCGATATCGCCAGTAAATGCGCAACATAACGGTATAATTTGTGTTCTTTACGCACAACTTTTTTCACAGAATGAAACTCCATGATGCATAGCGCTCAAAACGAACTGATCCATAAGCTGGATAACTTCATACGCAGGTACTACCAGAACGAACTCGTAAAAGGAGGTATTCTGGCTTTGGCCATTTCCATTGCGCTTCTGCTGGTTGTTTCTTTTCTCGAATTTATTGGCCGATTTGGCACTTCGGTTCGAGCGGTTCTGTTCTTCTCTGCTTTAGCCCTTCTTGGCGTTGTCTTGTATCGCTATGTGCTTATTCCCTTACTCCATCTTTACCGTATCGGAAAAGTTATTTCGCACGATCAGGCAGCCATCATTATCGGAAAGCACTTTCCTGAAGTGGAAGACAAACTGCTCAATGTGCTTCAGCTTCAAAGGGCGAGAGAAGGCAATCAAGCGCTCATTCTAGCCGGAATTGCTCAAAAATCGAAACATCTTTCGCCCATTCCTTTTCAGAATGCCATTGACTTTTCGCGTACAAAAAGCTATCTGAAGTACGCCATTGGCCCTGTGTTCCTGTTGATTCTTCTGATTGTCACCGACAATGCCTCCTTCCTTACTGAAAGCACCAAGCGCATTGTGGACTACAAAACAGAATACTTGCCGGTGGCACCCTTCGAGTTTCGCGTAAATGAAAACGATTTGCAGGCGCTTCAAGGCGAAGATTACGAACTCGTGGTGTGGATTGCCGGTGACGAATTGCCTGAAAAAGTATTTGCCGACATCAAAGGAAACAAATACAAACTGGAGCAATTGAGAAAAACAGAGTTTCGCTTCACCTTCCGAAACTTGCAGCAAAGCGAAAAATTCAGGCTTTCCGCCGGAGGCTTTTCTTCTACGGAATTTGAACTTAAGGTGCTTCCCAATCCCATGCTATTGGGTTTTAACGTGCAGGTGGTTTATCCTAAATATACTGGACTTGAGGCAAGAGAATACAGCAACATTGGCGATTTGCGCGCTCCTGTTGGTTCGGTCATCAAATGGAAGTTTAATACGCGCAATACCGATCAGTTAAGCCTCATTTTTGGCGATTCCGCTTTTGCGCCAAATCGCGACGGCGAATCGACATTTACCTACGAGCGAAGGGTTAAAAGCGACTTACAATATTTCGTTACCACCAAGAACAAGTTTGTGGAAGGAAAGGACACCACGCGCTTCTACTTACAGGCCATTCCGGACGCCTTTCCAACACTACGCATTGAAGAGATGCAGGACAGTTCGTATGCTAAAATATTCTACTTCAGCGGCCTAGCTGATGACGACTATGGATTTACCAAGCTTACCTTCAACTACAAAAAGAACAACGACCAGTCTACGGCTTACGTGAAAAACACCATCCCGCTGAGCAAAAGCGGAAACAAAGAGCAGTTCTTTTACTATTGGGATGCCTCCGAAATTCAGCTCGAAAAGGGTGAGGCGGTTGAATATTTCTTTGAAATATGGGACAATGACGGTGTGGCCGGGCCAAAAAGTACCCGCTCGCAAACGCGATTGTTCCGCGCCCCTACTGAAGAAGAGTTGAAACAAATGGACGAAGAAGCCTCGAAAGAAATAGAAAAAGACCTCGAAGAAGCCTTGTTTGCTGCCCGCGATCTGCAAAAGGAATTGGAAAAGATGCGCGCCGAGATGCTTCAGAAAAAGGAGCTGACCTGGGAGGACAAGAAAAAAATGGAAGAATTGCTGGCCAAACAAAGAGCGTTGCAAACCACTGTGCAGCAACTGGCTGAGGAAAACAAAAAGAACAATTCGAAACAAAACGAATACAACGAGCAAAACGAACGCATTTTGCAAAAGCAAGAGATGCTCGAAAAAATGCTCAACGAAATGATGAGCGACGAGATGCGCGAGATGCTGGAAGAGATGGAAAAGATGTTGAATGAGCTCGATAAAGAAACGCTCCAAAAATATTTAGAGGAAATGAAGCTTTCCAACGAGGAACTGGAAAAGGAGCTCGACCGCAACCTAGAACTCTTTAAGCAAATGGAATTTGAAGAGAAACTGCAGGAAACCATTGACAACCTGAAAGAATTGCAAAAGAAACAGGAAGAGCTTGCAAAAGAGACGGAAAAAGGCGAAAAAAGTGCCGAAGAGCTAAACGAAATGCAAGAAGAGTTGAATGAAAAATTCGAAGAACTGAAGGAAGATCTGAAAGACCTTGAGGAGAAAAACGAGAATCTCGAAAGTCCCAATGAACTTCCTGATACTGAAGAATTGGAGAAGCAAATTGAACAAGAAATGCAGAAGGGCTCAGAGAACCTTCAGAAGAATAAAAAGAAAGAGGCTTCGAAAAATCAGAAGAATGCTGCTGAAAAGATGGACGAGATGAGCGAAAAAATGGAAAGCGCTCAGCAAGCCATGGGCATGGAAGGCCAAATGGAAAACATGGAAGACCTGCGCCAGTTGCTCGACAACCTTATCTTCCTATCCATGGAGCAAGAACGCATTATGAAGGAATTGGCCAATACCGCTACTACCGATCCTATGTTCACGGAATACATCCGCCAGCAAAGCAAGGTGCGAGAAGATGCCAAAATGATTGAAGATAGCTTGCTTTCGCTTAGCAAAAGGATTTTCGAAATAGAGCCTTATGTAAACAAAGAAATGGGGCTGATTAACTACCACTTGGAGTCTGCAACCCATTTTTTAGAGCAGCGCGATCAGAAAAAAGCGCAAAACGATCAGCAATTTGTAATGACTTCGGCCAACAATTTGGCACTAATCTTAAATGAGGTTTTGCAGCAAATGCAGCAGCAAATGGCCAATCAAATGAAGGGGGAGCAGAGCTGCCAAAAACCCGGAAGCGGCAACCCTAGCATGTCGGAAATGAAGAAAATGCAGCAGCAGATGGCGGATGACATGAAGAAAATGAAAGGTAAGATGGAGAATGGCGAAATGCCGGGAGATAAAAAGGGAGAGAAAGGCGGCGGTGGCAGCGGCATGAGCAAGGAATTTGCTCAAATGGCTGCGCGCCAAGAAGCTTTGCGTCAGCAATTGAAAGAAATGGCCGACCAGATGGGTCCAGGCACAGATGGCAAGCAACCACTAGGCGACATCATGCAAAAGATGGAAGAGATAGAAACCGACCTGCTGAACAAAACCATCACCGCGGAGACTCTGAAGCGGCAAGAGGAAATCATGTCGCGCCTTCTTGAAGAAGAACGTGCCGAACAGGAGCGCGAACAAGATGATAAAAGAGAATCGAAAGAAGCTGTGCAAAACATGGCCATAACGCCCCCTTCGTTTGAACAATACCAAAAGATGAAGGAAAAGCAAGCTGAGCTGCTGAAGACCATGCCTCCAAGCCTGTCCGGATTCTACAAAAGCCTCGCTGGCAGTTATTTCAATGCGCTTTTGGTTGATTAGTCAGCGTATTGTCCCAATTTTGCAATCGGGAAAAGCCTGTGCATATGATTAACTTCTACTCCGAAATCGATTTCCATTTAGCCGAAAAGGCTGATGAAGTGCGCAGCTGGCTTACCGATTTGTCCCGCTTACACACTTTCCAAATAGGAGAACTTAGCTACATCTTTTGTGATGACGCTTACTTGCTTCGAATTAATCAAGAATATCTTGGGCATGATGACTATACCGATATTATCACCTTCGATTATACCTTGAAAAAGGTGCTCGGCGGCGATATTTTCATTAGCATAGAGCGCGTTCGAGACAATGCCGAACAATTCAAGGTCTCCTTCGAGCATGAGCTCGGGCGCGTATTGGCACATGGGGTTCTGCATCTCATGGGATTTAAGGACAAGAAGGCTGATCAAGCAGAGGAGATGAGAAAGCAAGAAGACAAGGCTATGTCCATGTCTTCATTTCCTTTTAGATAGGTCATTCTTTGCCAAAGCGTATATTTGCGCCTATTTTTCTGTATTTCAAAGCATTAAAAACGTTTCACGCGAAACATGAGATATTATGGTTGGGGAAAGATATGATGTAATTGTTGTGGGGGGCGGACATGCCGGCTGCGAAGCTGCTGCTGCTGCTGCCAATTTGGGCAGTAAAACGCTTTTGGTGACTATGAATATGGCGACTATAGGGCAAATGTCGTGTAACCCTGCTATGGGCGGTGTGGCCAAAGGCCAAATTGTAAGAGAAATTGATGCCTTAGGTGGGTATAGCGGCATTATTACAGACCGCACTATGATTCAGTTCAGAATGCTGAACAGAAGTAAAGGACCGGCTATGTGGAGCCCAAGAGCTCAGTCTGACCGAATGCGCTTTGCGGAAGAATGGCGGTTGATGCTCGAAGGAACGCCGAACCTGGATCTTTTTCAAGACATGGTCGTTTCTCTTGTAGTAAAAAAAGACCGCGTAATTGGAGTAAAAACCAGTTTAGGAATAGAAATCTACGGTAGTTCGGTCATCTTAACGAATGGCACATTTCTCAATGGCCTAATGCATATAGGCGAAAAAACTTTTGGTGGAGGAAGAGCGGGCGAGCGCGCTGCAACCGGATTAACGGCAGACCTGGAAAAATTGGGTTTTGAAAGCGGAAGAATGAAAACAGGCACACCTCCCCGAATAGACGGTCGTAGCCTGAACTATAAACTAATGGAAGAACAAAAGGGTGATGAACCGGCCGGAAAATTTAGCTATACGGACACCCCTCCTCTTCTAGAACAACGAAGCTGCTACATTACCTACACGAGCCCGGAAGTCCACGATTTGCTAAAAACCGGGTTTGACAAGTCACCCATGTTTTCTGGGCGAATTCAAGGTCTAGGTCCTCGCTACTGCCCCTCTATTGAAGATAAAATAGAACGATTTAGTGAACGAGAAAGGCATCAGATTTTCGTGGAACCTGAAGGCTGGAACACCGTAGAGGTGTACGTAAATGGCTTCTCCACTTCTTTGCCTGAAGATGTTCAATACCACGCATTGAGAAAAGTGAAAGGCTTTGAAAACGCAAAATTCTTCAGGCCTGGTTATGCCATAGAATACGACTTCTTTCCTCCCACCCAATTGAAGAACACCTTAGAAACCAAGCTCGTTGAAAACCTCTTTTTAGCCGGTCAGATAAATGGCACCACAGGATATGAAGAGGCGGCCGGTCAAGGAATAATGGCCGGAATAAATGCGCATCAAAAGGTCCATGGATTGCCAGAGTTTACGCTTGATCGTTCAGAAGCTTACATAGGTGTACTTATAGACGACCTGATAACAAAGGGAACCGAAGAGCCTTATCGTATGTTTACTTCGCGGGCAGAATATAGGATCATGCTGCGGCAAGACAACGCAGATTTGCGCCTTACCAAAAAGGCATACGAACTAGGTCTAGCTTCAATTGAACGATTGAAGTTTGTTGAACAGAAAATCCAATCGACCGAAGAAGTCTTGCACTTCCTTCGCCAAACCAATACCACTCCTGAAGAGATAAATCAATTGCTAACCGAACGCGAATCGGCCCCAATAACAGAGAAGAAAAAGCTAGAACAAATACTACAGCGGCCACAAATTTCCATCACTGATCTGGAGTCGATTCCTTCCTTTGCGGGTTTCTTGAAGGAGAGGGCAATCTCTAAGGAAGGACAAGTACAAAGCGAAATACTTACCAAATACTCGGGCTACATTGATCGAGAAAGAGAAAATGCGGACAAGCTAAAGAGGCTTGAGGACCTGAACATCCCTGAACAATTCGACTATAGCAAGCTCGTTTCTTTGAGCGCCGAAGCGCGGCAAAAGCTTCAGCAAATTCGCCCAAACACCATTGCACAGGCGAGTAGAATTAGTGGCGTTTCTCCTTCAGATATAAATGTATTATTAGTATTTATGGGGCGCTAATTCATGCCCGTTTCACGTGAAACAGAATTTCAAACTATGCCCCATACCTGTTCGCTGACCAACACCCCTTTACAGCCATTTCTCAAGGTAAAAGATCAATTTCTAACACAGGAAGAATTCACCTTATTCCGAAATGATGATGAAAGCCTGTTAACTACCTTGCCTATTCCTGAAGCTCTTGGCAGATACTACGAATCTAAAGAGTACATCAGCCACAACCGCAAGTCTAAAGGGCTTATACCATTCTTGTATTCCCTTGCTCAAGGATGGGCTTTGAAAGCAAAAAAGCGACTCATCAATGAATATACACTTAGCCAAAACAGCCTACTAGACTATGGCTGCGGCGCTGGGGTGTTTTTAACCTTCATGCAAAAAAATGGATGGAAGGCAGAGGGTGTAGAGCCCAATGTTTCAGCTAGGAACTATTCAAAGCAAAGCTCTGGTGCCAGGGTCTATTCTCTCGAAGAATTCCAGTCGTCAAATCAAAAATATGAGGTCATTACACTTTGGCATGTGTTTGAACATATCCACAACTACAACGAAGTGCTGCAAACTTTGAAGAATTGCTTGGAGCCCGGAGGAATAATTGTGATTGCAGTGCCAAACTTTAAGTCGTGGGACGCTCAATACTACAAATCTTACTGGGCAGCCTATGACGTTCCAAGGCATCTTTTTCATTGGAGCAAAAAAGGAATTGGGCATTTAGCTACTCTGCACAATTTACGTTTGGTTGATACCAAAAGAATGTGGTTCGACGCCTTTTACGTTAGTATACTTTCTGAAAAGTACCGCAAATCATTTTTCCCTTTACTGCGAGGACTTTTTATAGGGCTTCTCAGTAATGCTCGAGCAATTTTTACTGGCGAAGCTTCAAGTTTAATCTACATCCTCAAAAAGGACTGAAAAAGCCTATTTGTCGAATACTTGGGTTATTTTGGCCCTGTATATCCTAAAAAATGTTTTCGGCCGTTATAGAGCCTTATTTAAAGCCTGTTTTTGTGCGAAATATTCTACCTTTTTTCTGTCTTTTCATTTTCGTAGGTTTTGTAACACAAACTTACGGCCAGGGCATCCCAACGGGATCTTGGCGCGACCATCTTCCTTACTCTAAAGGCATAGATGTGATAAAGCGTGGAAACGAAATTTATACCGCTTCATCCGAAGCTCTGTTTATTTTCAATACCGCGGATGAAAGCATAACTAGACTTTCTAAAGTGGAGGGCTTGAATAGTTCGGGAATAACGGCAATGGCCTATAGTGAAGAATACGATAAAGTAATTGTCGCCTATCAGGATGCATTGATTGATGTGATTGAGGGAAAAGCGATAACGCCCTATTTCGACATTCAAAGGTTTAATATTCCTGTAGATAGGACCATCAACCGCATTCTCATATATGAGAATATGGCCTTCTTGAGTTGCGGGTTTGGAATAGCACAATTCAACATAGAACGGGAAGAATTCGACGGCCCTTTTTATATCGGAGACAACGGCTCTCCATTGGCAATCAATGAATTAGCTATCCTTGACTCCGTTATTTACGCCGGAACAGATTTAGGATTGTATTCCGCCTCATTGAGCAGCAACCTTAAAGATTTTAACTCCTGGACAAAAGATCCCTTTTTCACCGATAGAATAAACACCCTTGCGGCATTCGAAGGAAGGCTTATTGTAAATATCGCCGGCGATATTTTTAATACCGATCAGGCTTGGATCCTTGAAAATGGGAACTGGATTCTTTTTAACGAATTGGGAACTTTCAAAAAGAACAGATTTTTTGTTTCGTCCAATAGGTTCTATTCTACCACTTATTTCAGCATTTCCGGCTTTGACCAAAATCTCTCTCAACTTAGTGTTCTCTCTCAGTCTATTGTTGCTTACCCCATTGAGCCAATTACGGCTTTGTATGACAATGAAGGTGTGCTATGGATTGCTGATGGCCTAAACGGCCTTTTGAAAAACTTCGACGAATGGCGTGTAAGAAAGATAATGCCCAATGGACCTAACAACTCTCGGGTATTTGATATCGATTCGAAGAAAAAAGACTTATGGCTTGTGCCAGGAGGTAGAAACGCCTCATTTAATAATCTCTTCGTGCGCGAACCGGTAAGCCGGCTTTCGCAGGAAGACACTTGGGACGTAATAGAAGGTGCCTATGTGGACAGCAGTATTGACTTTAGTTCAGTGGAAATTCACCCTGCGGCTAACAACCCTTATATATATGTAGCCAGTGCCGGAAGAGGGCTATTTGTATTTAATACTGACGGCAACTTTGTTCAGAAGCTTAATTATTCAAATAGCCCGCTGGAAGAAAGCTCTACACAGGGCTGGACAAACGTAATTGACCTGGAATTTGACGGCAGCAATAATCTTTGGATGGTAAATGAGTATACCGACAATGTGTTAAAGGTGATGCAAAACAACGGCGCGTGGCTAAGCTTCAATCTTGGCGCAAATGCCGGAAAAACCACGCCATTGGGAAAGCTCATGATTGACAATCAAGGACAAAAATGGATTCAAAAACGGAATGAAGGAATTGTTGTTTTTACGGATAAGGGAACTCTGGACAACCCCAACGACGATCAAGTGAAAGTGCTTGGAACACAAGCCGGAAATGGTGGCCTTCCTTCAAGCACCGTATTGAGCATGGCCTGCGACAAAGACGGAGTAGTGTGGGTAGGTACCAATCAGGGTGTTGCCACTTTTTTCAACCCATCCAGAATATTTAGTGGCGGAAACTACGACGCCCAAACCATTCTTGTCCAAGTTGACGGATCTGTAGGTAAACTTTTGGCAGGCGAGGCCGTAACCGCCATTGCCATTGATCCCGGAAACCGAAAGTGGTTTGGGACAAGCCGATCTGGTGTGTTCCTGATGAGTGCTGATGGAACCAAACAAATTCATCATTTTACTTTCGAAAACAGCCCACTGCTTTCCAATTCTATTGTTTGCCTCGAGATTGATGAAACGACCGGCGAGCTATTTATAGGCACAGATAAAGGCGTGGTTTCTTTTAGGAGTGACGCCAGTAGGCCTGCAGATACATACGATAATGTATATGCTTTCCCTAATCCTGTGAGGCCTGATTTCGAAGGATTGATCACCATAACAGGGCTTATTGAAAACAGCAATGTGAAGATTACAGACATTTCCGGAAGTATTGTATACGAAACCAAAAGCGAAGGCGGCACGGCCACTTGGAACGGTAGAAACTTTTCAGGAGATAAAGTGGCAACAGGCGTTTACCTAGTATTGGTCAACACGCCTTTGGGGGAAGAGTCTGTTGCTACCAAAATACTGGTTGTGAAGTAATGACCTGCACAGACGAAGGAATCGTAATTAGCTCAATTAAGTATTCAGAAAGCAGCCAGATTGTTCGCTTTTTTTGTGCCCGGGAGGGATTGATTTCGGCAATGGTCCGCAGCACATCTAAGAAAAAAGGCATTTCCAAGGCATACTTATCACCTTTTTATTTGTTGGAACTGGTCTTTACGCGAAGCACGCGTGCCGACCTGATCACGCTAAAGGAAGTATCCGGCGGCATAGAAAATATTCGTTTATCCGATTCGATACACAAACAAGCAATGTGTCTCTTTAGCGGCGAATTGCTCAGGAATGTGCTAGAGCCGGGTTATTGCAACACCGAGCTATTTCACTTCTTAAAGGATAAACAGCAGGAGCTCCGCGACATGGAACAACCCGGATCTGCCTGGAGCGTTTTACTGGTTCTTGGTATTATTCAGAATCTAGGCTTCGGCATTGAATCGAAATTGGAAAAGGATGCTCATTTTAATGTTCAAGAGGGCACATTTTCCCCACAGCATCAGCTCAGCAGTCCATATACCCTTGATTCTACTCTCTCCTCTGCTTTGGCCCGTATTATTGATGGCCACGAAGCGCCAAAGGACAAGTCTGTAAACGCTCGTCTGCTCAATGCCTTATTGGATTTTCTCGGGTTTCATGTTCAGGGTTTCAAAAAACCCAGAAGCCTGGAAGTGCTACGTGAAGTCTATCTATAAAGCGGCGTTCAGCTGCTTTCTAGGGACCAGTTTCAGGCTTTCTAGTACTGCCTCAAGCTCCCACATCAGGTTGCGCTTGTCCTTGCCGGGAGCGTAAACAAAAGCGTCAACAGTTACCACGCGATTTCTTTTCTCGTCCAATACAGATATGCTCACAAAGGGGCCTCCCATAAAGTCGTTCTTCATCCTCCATAGCCCTCGAGTATCCACAGCAAACATCTCGCTCACCGCCTTGCTAGTCATGCTTGGTGCATATTGCACTTCTACCTGCATGTAGGTATTTGGCAGTTCGCCTTCCACATACATTTCCGTTATTGAATCACGGACCTCCAGTATTCTTTCAAAAATGCTTTCGTCATCATACAAAGCTGTTTCGTAGATGAGTATGCCCTGGGTATTTTCTCTTTTGTCTCTAAAAAGCCATACAAAGTCTTCTTCCTGAATATTTATTCTGAAATCCTTCGGTACCTGAAGTGCGATTTCTTTTGCGTTAAGAAATGGTCCCAACTCCGATAATGGCGCTTTCCTATAGCTCTTTTGTAAGCGTTTAAACTCTTCTTGCTCGAAGGCGGATGCCCACTGTGCACCATGCGCGCGCAATAGTGATGTGAGCTCCTTCTCGCTCCTATAGTGGATGAACAGTACTTTTTGGTCTTCAGCCCAGACATCTTTCGAAAAAACCGCGTAGCTGCTGTCCGCTTTTTCAGTGATTATCAGGTTTCGGTGTGTCTTGAAAATGTTGCTAAACGCCTTTTTCGGAATATGCACCACATGAAACATTGGCTCTATTTGAGGAAGTCCAATTTTCTCGGTCATAAGCTTCTCTTTCACCATTGCCCCGGGAAGGCCCTCCCATAGGTTTGGCTCTATTACCATCACCAGCTCGCCCATCTTTCCTGTGCTTGATGGTAAAATTATTCTAGAGGCGCCCTTCTGCTCGCCCGACTTCCTGCAAGCCCCTGCCAAGATGGAAATTATAAGTAGGCTATATAGTAATGCTGGCCTCAAATGGACTTAATGATAAGCTTGGTTCCGGGCTTTATGGCGCGAGAGTCGGTAATGTTGTTCCATTCTTTGATAGCATCCACGGTCACGCCATCATACTGTCTGGCAATGCCCCATAGTGTATCTCCCTGTTGAACAACGTAGTAGTTTTCTTTAGCCGGAATCTCTGTTTCTTCTGTAGTTTCTTCCTTTTCACCACCCTCTTTCTCTTCAGCCTTTACAGTTGTTGTCGCCACTTGGTTTGAGGCCATCACCATTTTCTCTCCTTTTACATGAATGGTTAGGGACTGGCCAACGCGAATGTTGGTGCTTTTTAAGTTATTCCATTTCATGATTTCGCTAACCGTACAGCCGTGCTTTCTTGCAATGGTGCCTAGATAGTCGCCCGACCTAACCTTGTACACTATTTTGTCCGAAACCGTCACATAATCCGGCACAGGTCTGGCCATGGATGCAAACTGAATAGCGGCGTATTTGTGAATGGAGTCTTGATTGTGCACAAACACGCCCGCTTTGTTTCTGGGAAAAAAGAGCACAAACCGGCTGCCTTCAATTTCGGGCACGATATTCATCTTGAAGCTGGGGTTCAAGAAAGCGATATCACCCTCTTCCATGCCTACCAATTGTGCCACCTGCCCGAAAGACATCATCTTTGATACATGAACTGTATCCAGATCGAAAAACTCGTATTTCACCGGGGTAAGGGCAATCATATACTCTTCGGAGTAATGCATGGCGTAATTGGCGGCAATGAACGCCGGCACATAACCTCTGGTTTCTTTGGGCAGAAAGTTCATTATTTGCCAAAAGTCCCGGTTTCCTCCTGCTCTTCTTATGGCTTTGTTCACGTTGCCGGGGCCGCTATTGTAGGCTGCAAGCACGAGGTTCCAATCGCCGAAAATCTCGTAAAGCTTGGTGAAATACTGACAAGCGGCATGGGTGCTTTTTAACGGATCGCTGCGCTCGTCCACATAGCTGCTCACATTTAGATTGTAAATTTTCCCGGTAGCATACATAAACTGCCACAAACCGGTAGCGCCAACCCTAGACTTAGCCAAGGGGTTCAAGGCGGACTCTACTACAGCCAAATACTTCAATTCTAAAGGGAGGTTGTATTGGTCCAGCACCTCTTCAAACAATGGAAAATAGAGTTTAGACAATCCCAACATACGGCTCATCTGCTCGCGCCTTTTATACACGTACACGTCTATGTATCGCATTACCATCTCGTTGTAGGTAAGCGATAGCGGTGTTCGGGCATCCAGATATGCCAAGCGGTTTTTTACCAACTCTTCTGTATGTTGAGGAATCTCATATTGGTCGGCCAATATTTCAGTCAATCCGTGTGCATATCCTTTTTTGGCCACTTCGAAAATCTCCATGGTGAGTAGGCTGTCCATGCACCTTATAAAAGGGTCATCTTCTAGGGGAACAAAGATTTCTATGGAGTCTATTGTAGTGCTGTCAGGCAGCGTCTCGTGCCCGTATGCATTTGATACAAGTCCAATGCTCAATAGCAGTATTGACAGTTTCCTCATGATTCCATTAACCTCCATAATCTACATTTTAGTATTGTGCATGAAAATTAACGCCCTTCATGACCATTTCGGCCGCTGCGAGAAGCTTTTTCTCTTCAAACTTATTAGCCATCAGCTGTGCACCAACAGGAAGCGATTTTCCTCTCAACACAGGTATGGAAATGGCCGGAACGCCTGCTAAATTTGCCTGAACGGTAAAGATGTCCTCAAGGTACATTACTGTAGGGTCTGTGTATTCTTTGCCTATTTCGAAAGCTTCGTGAGGCGTGGTGGGCGAAAGGATAAAATCGGCCTCGCTGAGTATTCTACTCGTAGCCTCTGCTATCAGCCGCCTTGCCTTTTGCCCTTTGCCGAAATAGGCGTCATAGTATCCCGAACTTAAAACGAAGGTGCCGAGCATGATGCGGCGCTTTACTTCTGTTCCAAAGCCCTCGCTACGCGACAATCGGTAGGTCGACTCTAGGTCGTAAGCATTGGGGCTGCGATAGCCAAAGTGCACACCGTCATATCGCGCAAGATTGGAACTAGCCTCGGCAGTGGTGAGGACATAGTAAGTAGGAACCAAATAATCGAGATAAGGAAAGGCAACTTTTTTAACAGTATGTCCTTCGCTTCGAAGTCTTTCAATGAGCGATTGGAAACTGCTTCTTACCTCGGGTGAGAGGGCCTCACTTTCTGCTGCCTCTTGATAATAGGCGAAGGTGTACTTTTCATTTTCGTTTGTGTGCCCGGAAAGTGGTTCTCTTTTGAGTTGAGAACAAGTAGTGTCGTATTCGTCAGGGCCGGAGATAACATCCATAATCAATGCTGCATCCTCCACCGTGTGTGTAAATGTGCCAATTTGATCGAATGAGGAGGCATAGGCTAACAGTCCATGGCGCGATACGCTGCCGTATGTGGGCTTAAGTCCTACCAATCCGGTGAAGGATGCCGGTTGGCGAATGGAGCCACCCGTGTCGCTGCCCAATGCCGCGAGACACATGCCTGCTGCAACAGCTGCTGCCGACCCTCCTGAGCTTCCTCCGGGCACCCGTGTTTCATCCAGTGGATTGAGCACCGGTCCAAAAGCAGAATTCTCGTTGGAGCTTCCCATGGCAAACTCATCACAATTGGTGCGACCAATGATAATGGCATCTTCAGCCAAAAGGCGTTCGACCACCGTAGCGTTAAAAAGCGATTCGAACCCTTCTAAAATTTTTGATGACGCAGAAACTTTATGCCCGGCGAAGCAAATATTGTCTTTGATAGCGACCACCATTCCTGCAAGGCGGCCATGGCTTCCTTTCTCGATTTTTTGCTGAATTGAGTGGGCTTTATCTCGTGCCTCATCCTCAAATACTTCATTGAATATATTGAGGCGCTCTCCTTCTTTTATTCTCGCCAAATAGCCTTTAACCAAATCGGGTAAAGTAATCTCCCCGAGGCTTATTTCACTCTGAATCTCTCGTAATGACAGGTGGTTTTTCAAATCCTGCGATTATTTAATTTCCTTTTTCTCCTCGTCTTTCTTTGGGTCGTCTTTCGACGCATCTTTGAACTCTTTGATGCCGCTTCCCAACCCGCGCATAAGTTCAGGAATCTTCTTGCCGCCAAACAGCAGCAGCACTACTATTACAATGAGTATAATCTGCCAGGGACCAACAAAACCCATCATTACGGTTTCCATGTCTTTTTCTTTTTAGTTTTTATAGTGAAAGAGGCAAAAGTACAAAGAATATATCCGCAGCGATACCATAGATCATTGCGGTCGTATTTGAGTAAATTCGCGGGCTTCCATTCGAATAATTATGCGCATCCTTTTCATCAGTTCACGCTTTCCATATCCCCTTGAAAAGGGCGATAAGTTGCGGGCTTATGAATTCCTTAAACAACTTTCTAAAAACCATGAGGTGTATCTTTTCGCCCTAAATGACCAAGATCAGCCTCTGGACTATGGCGACCTTAGACTATTTTGCAAACACATCTCTGTATTTACCCTCAGCCGTAAACAAATTGCTTGGAATCTCTTTCGTTCCATTTTTACAGGAAAGCCATTTCAAGTGGGATATTTTCATTCCAACGAAGCCCGAAAAAAGCTTGATGGTCTGATTGCTGCTTGCAAGCCTCACGTCATTTTCAACCAACTGATACGCACCGCTGAATATGGACGCGAAGCACAGGCAGTTAGGGTGTTGGATTATATGGACGCTATGTCAAAAGGCATGGAGCGCCGCCTGGCCACCGATACGTTTCCGCTTAAACTGTTTGTGCGTTGGGAATACAAACGCCTGCTGAAATACGAACGCGAAGTTGCCCTCCACTATCAGCAACATTTGGTGATCAGCGAACAAGACGCCGAAGCATTGCCCATAACGGACAAATCGAAACTGCGCGTGATTCGCAATGGTGTTGACGAGAAGTTCTATTTCCCAAAAAACCTCAAAAAAGATTTCGATCTCTTGTTTCAGGGCAACATGGCCTATCCACCCAATATCGAAAGTGCTAAGTTTTTGGCTCTAGAGATTATGCCATTGGTGTGGAAGGTTCGTCCCGAAACCCGCCTGTTAATTAGTGGTGCCACACCTGTTCAGGCTGTGCTTTCATTGGCATCCGAAAAGGTGGTGATTGGCGGCTGGGAAGATGACGCGCGTAACGTGTACTGGAGGAGCAAGCTATTGGTTGCGCCTATGCTCATCAGCATTGGGCTGCAGAACAAAATTCTTCAGGCCATGGCTATGAAAACGCCCGTGATTATGTCAGAATTGGCCAACAACGCCATTCATGCTCCCGCAAGCTGCGCAGCAGTGGCCAATGGCGCCCAAGAATTTGCCAACTCCATATGCGCCTTGCTTGACAACCAAGACCGACTAGAGGAAATGTCGGAAAATGCCAATCGCTTTGTGAAAGAAAACTACAGCTGGAACAAAATAGGCGCTGAACTCAATGCCCTGCTTGAAAGCTTGCCCGCTGAAGGCGGTCGTTAATGGCTCTTCCGAGGGAATGTTCGGGCATCCTTTCCGAAAGTATCACCGGCTCTTTTAGCTGATCCATCTCGCGCAAGAAATGAAACAAATTTCTAGCTGCCTCTTCTAAATTGCCCGTGGGAGAAAGCTCATAAACCGTATAGCCTTGTTTCCTCCAACCTTCATCTTTTAGGCACAGCACTGCAGCTTCATTCCTAGAATATTGCCTCGTCAGCTCATTCAAGTTCCCAAGCAAAAGTTTCTTTTCCGGTGCATAATGGCTGTCCAGCATTCCGGGGGCATTGGGCCTGCTGGACGATTGTCTTACTTCAATTTCTTTCAATCCCAATGTTTGGCAAATGCTTTCAATGCCAAGTCCCCCAAGGCGAAGGATTACCGGCGTTTCTTTATCAAAAGCCACAATGGTGCTTTCCAATCCTACTGAGCATGGGCCGCCGTCGAGGATATAGCTAATTTTTCCTCCCAGCTGATGCTGAACATGCTGAGCGGAAGTGGGGCTTACATAACCAAAAGGATTTGCGCTGGGTGCCGCAAGCGGAAAATCGAGTAGCGAAAGCAATTGGGCGCTAAGCGGATGAGCCGGCACTCTGATGCCTACGGTGCTATGGCCCGAGGTAACAATATCAGGAATAGCATCTGCTTTGGGCAACACAAGTGTGAGTGGCCCGGGCATGAAGGCAGCGGCAAGAAGTCTGGCTTTTTTGGGAACATTCTTCACCCATTTCTCAATGTCTTCCACCTTGGCTACATGCACAATCAATGGATCGAAAGACGGGCGGTTTTTGGCTGAAAATATC
The DNA here is from genome assembly GCA_964490025.1 of uncultured Cryomorphaceae bacterium. GTDB lineage: Bacteria > Bacteroidota > Bacteroidia > Flavobacteriales > ECT2AJA-044 > CAZBBV01. The sequence continues at coordinate 20,413 of CAZBBV010000002.1, forward strand.
TTGGCTACCGCTCGCTCATCCAGGGCATTTCCCGCTAGGCCATACACCGTTTCAGTGGGAATGGCCACCGTTTCACCCAATCGAAGCAGTTCTGCCGCGTATAATATGTCTTGTCCTATTTCAGTCATAGCTCTTTGAGCATCCACACATGGCATTTGTGATGTCCTGTTTTCCCTAGCCTTCCATTCAAATAGATGAATCCATATTGCTCATAGACACGCTTGGCCACATCCATGTTAGGAAGCGTTTCCAAATAGGCTTTTTTGTATCCGGCCTTTTTCGCTTCGCTAAGCGCCTTTTCCAATATGGCCTTTCCCATTCCTTTGCCTCTTATTTCGTCTAACAAATACATTTTCTGAATCTCACACACATCAGGCTCTCCTTCCAGTTCCGCAAATCCGCCTCCTCCTTTTACCTCTCCGTCTTCTTCCACCACCCAATACATGCGCCCTGGCGCGGAATACGCTTCGAACATGTGCTCGGTGCTCCAATCGGCATAGGCATAGCCCTCGCCAACCGCACCGAATGATGCAAGCACCTCACGAATAATCTGGGATAAAGCGAGATTATCTCCGCTTTCTATCTTTCTAATCTTTAACATTTGTTTGAAATATGCGCATTGCCAAAGAACTAGCTTTGCCGCCGAAACTACCCCCAAAATTGAAGTGCCCGAACAAGGCCGCCCAAAAATACAGGAAATGAAAAGGATTATCTTCCTATTGCTCTTCGTTCAAGTTGGATTTATATACGGACAAAAGAATCAGGCGCTAAGCGGCTACCTTACGGATGCGGCAAGCGGCGAAGCCCTTATCGGAGCCAATGTGGTGGCCGAAGGAACAGGCCTAGGCGTTTCGACCAACGCTTATGGTTTCTACAGTCTTGCGCTACCGGCGGGGGAGTATACCATCAAGTTCTATTACTTGGGTTTCGAAACTGAAGTTCGATCGGTAATGCTAACTGCCGACCGCACCTTGAATGTGGAAATGAAGGAGTCGTCATTAGAGCTTCAAGAAGTGGTGGTAAGCGAAGAACTTGACAAGAACGTGAAAAGCGTGGAAATGAGCACCACTCAGCTTACCATCTTAGAAGTTAAAGCCATTCCGCAACTACTCGGTGAAGTAGATGTTATTAGAAGTATCTTGTTGCTGCCGGGTGTAACCACAGTAGGGGAGGGCGCCTCGGGTTTCAATGTACGGGGCGGAAATATTGACCAAAACCTCATCTTGCTCGACGAGGCTCCTCTTTACAACAGCTCGCACTTGTTCGGCTTTTTTTCCATTTTCAATGGCGACGCCGTACGCGACCTTAAACTTTACAAAGGAGGCATACCTGCAGAATATGGCGGCAGGCTTTCCAGTGTGCTGGATGTGAGACAAAAAGAAGGAAACTCAAAGGCTTTTCATGGAACGGGAGGACTTGGTGTGCTTAGCAGCCGATTGATGTTAGAAGGGCCCATTGTAAAAGACAAATGTTCATTTATAGTGGCCGGGCGGCGCTCTTATGCCGACCTTTTTTTGAAACTATCTAGCGATCCTGATCTAAGGCAAAATCAGGCTTACTTCTACGACCTCAACGCTAAGTTGAACTATAAAATAGACGACAAGAACAGTGTTTTTGTATCTGCATACTTTGGTCGGGATATCTTCTCTTTCAGCGACTTGTTTCGTTTTTCGTGGGGAAATAAAACGTTGACCTTGCGCTGGAACCACCTTTTTAGCGACAAATTGTTCTCCAACTTCACCATCCTCGCTTCCGACTACGATTATTCGTTGGGTGTGCCCACCGGCGACCAGGCCTTCGACTGGATATCAGGGATAACCAATGTCTACGCCAAGGCTGACTTTAGTTATTACCTCGACCCTAAATCCACCATTCGTTTTGGAGGAGGCATGTTGTATTACGGTTTCGACCCCGGAAAAGCTACCCCGGGACCGGAAACTACCGTTTTCAACGAATTTAAAGTGCCAAACAAATATGCCGTTGAACCTGGTGTATACGCCAGTTTAGATCGGAAAATAGGGACAAGAATCACCGTTCAGCTTGGGCTTCGATACAGTCACTTTCTTCGTCTAGGCGAGGAAACCATTTACATCTATGACGAGAACAAGCCTAAAAGCCCCGAAACTGTTGTAGACTCTATTCACTACGCCAATGGCGAA
>CAZBBV010000003.1:0-22263 GCA_964490025.1 uncultured Cryomorphaceae bacterium
GCATCAGTAGCTGGCCGGAATGGGCGTCTACGTTTGGCCATGGGTTCTTCACTTTTCCGGTGCTTTCTAAAATTCCCGGAACCACTTCAAAAATGCGATCGACAATGATGAAGAGCTCGTCGTGCGGCATGTGCTTCATAGCAAATTCGCGCTGCGCTATGTATCGTGGGTCGGTTTTGCGCAACACCGCGTGACCAAATCCAGGAACAACCTTTCCCTCGCTCAGCGTTTTGCGAACATAGTTGGCAATTTGCTCTTTTGATGGAAGTCCTCCTCCTAGTTCGTCGCGCATAGACATAATCCAGCGAATCACTTCTTGGTTTGCTAGGCCGTGCAACGGTCCGGCCAAACCGGCCATGCCCGCGGTAAAGGACAAATAAGCGTCGCTCAATGCGCTGCCTACCAGGTGTGTGGCATGTGCAGACACGTTTCCGCCTTCATGGTCCACATGGATAGTCATGTATAAGCGCATAAGCTCTCTAAACTCAGGCTGATCGAAGCCCAGCATGTGGGCAAAGTTTCCGGCCCAGTCTAGTTTGCTATCCGGCTCAATGTGGTCGCCGTTGTGGTACATGCGGCGGTAGATATAGGCTGCAATGCGTGGCAGACGAGCAATGAGGTTCATGGCATCCTCATAAGTAGGATCCCAGTATTCGCTCTTTGAAATTCCCTTTCTGTATTCCTTCTGAAAATCGCTTTCGGTGCGCAGGGCCATGATACCGGCAATAAACTGCGTCATGGGGTGCGAATGCATGGGAAGCGCATCAATCACCTTAAAAACGTGCGGAGGAACAATGCTACGGCGCGCCCAGTTGTTGCTCACGCGGCGGGCATCATCTTCTGTCGGAAGTTCGTTGATGAGCATCAAATAGAAAATTCCTTCGGGAATGGGTTGCTCACCATCCGGATACTTTGGTAGTTTTTCCTGCAATTCAGGTATGCTGTAACCTCTGAAACGAATTCCCTCTTCGGGGTCCAATTTCGAAGTTTCGCAAATGAGTGCCAGCATGCCGCGCATACCGCCATACAATTGGCCAACGGTGATTTCACCCACCTTCTCGTCGCCATGTTCTTTCAAAAATTCTTTAATCTCGTTTACGTGGTGCTCAATGATCCCCGAAAACTTTTCCTTCAACCTGTCCATTTCTTTGTGTATTTATCTGTTGTACTTAAATGATCTTCCCGGATATTCGGCTTGGCTGCCAAGCATTTCCTCAATGCGCAGCAGTTGATTGTATTTGGCCATACGGTCGGAGCGCGAGGCAGAGCCCGTCTTAATTTGGCCTGTGTGCATGCCCACCGCAAGGTCGGCAATGGTGCTGTCTTCAGTTTCGCCGCTGCGGTGACTCATAACAGCCGTGTAGCTATTTCTTTGCGCCAATTGAACAGCGTTCATGGTTTCGGTCAAGGTACCGATTTGGTTCACTTTAACCAAAATGGAATTGGCTATTCCTTCGTTCAGCCCGCGTTGTAGACGCTTTGAATTGGTTACAAAAAGGTCGTCGCCTACCAATTGCACCTTGGAGCCAATGGCCGAAGTGAGCGCCTTCCATCCTGCCCAGTCGTCCTCGTCCAATCCGTCTTCTATTGAAATGATGGGGTACTTTTCGCTCCACTCTTTCCAGTATTGAACGAACTGGGCAGAAGTGAATTCATCACCTGTCGATTTCTTAAAGCGGTAAACCCCTTTCTCGCGATCGTAAAATTCGGATGCCGCAGCGTCCATAGCTATATAAATATCTTCTCCCGGGCGGTATCCCGCTTTCTCTATGGCCAGTAAAACAGTTTCTATGGCCTCTGTGTTCGAGGAAATATTTGGTGCAAAGCCGCCTTCGTCGCCCACATTGGTGCTGAGGCCTTTGGCTTTCAAAACACTCTTTAAATGGTGGAATACCTCAGTACCCATGCGCAATGCTTCGGAAAATGACTCCGCGCCTACGGGCATGACCATGAATTCCTGAAAGTCAATTCCATTATCGGCATGCGCTCCTCCATTCAGGATGTTCATCATGGGAATGGGTAGTGTGCGGGCATTGGGTCCGCCTAAGTACTGGTATAGACCTAGTTCGGTGTACTGTGCTGCAGCACGCGCGGCAGCCAAGGAAACGGCCAGTATGGCATTGGCTCCTAGCTTCGATTTGTTGTCTGTACCATCCAGCTCAATCATGGTGTTGTCGATCTCTGCTTGATCAAGCACCGAAAGTCCAATGATCTCATCCGCAATTACCTCGTTCACATTGTGCACGGCCTTTAGCACCCCTTTTCCAAGGTAGCGCTTACTATCGCCGTCGCGCAATTCGGTAGCCTCATGTGCGCCCGTGCTGGCTCCCGACGGCACTGCCGCACGACCCCACGAGCCTGACTCGGTGAGTATGTCTACTTCAACGGTTGGGTTTCCTCTCGAATCTAAAATCTCTCTGGCGTGTACACCGATTATCTCGCTCATGGCTTAGTTCTGTTTCTTCAACATGTCTATAAATTCATCAAACAAATACCTGCTGTCATGTGGCCCCGGACTGCTCTCCGGATGGTACTGAACACTGAAGCAAGGCTTTGATTTTAAGCGCATTCCGGCCACAGTATTGTCGTTCAAATGAACATGGGTTAGCTCCACTTCAGGGTGCTTGTTTAGGTCGTCCATATTTACCACAAATCCGTGGTTCTGGGAAGTAATTTCGCCACGTCCGGTAAGTAGATTTTTAACAGGATGGTTGATTCCTCTATGGCCATTGTGCATCTTATATGTTCTCAATCCAAGGGCCTGAGCAATAAGCTGATGCCCCAGGCAAATACCAAAGACAGGCTTTCCGGAATCAAGAATCTTCTGCACTTCCATCACCACTTGTGGCATAGCTGCCGGATCCCCTGGTCCGTTCGACAAGAAATAACCGTCCGGATTCCATGCGGCCATTTCTGTATATGGCGTATTCATGGGAAATACACGAATGTGTGCTCCGCGTTCGGCCAAATTGCGCAGTATGTTCTTCTTTATACCTACATCCAATGCAGCAATTTTGAGCTCACCGCCTGCTCCATATTCATAACTCTCCGTGCAGCTCACTTTTGAGCTTAGCTCCAAGCCGGCCATAGAAGGCACTTTTGCAAGCTCCAACTTGAGGCTTTCTGGGTTCAAATTTTCTGAGGAAATGATGGCATTCATTGCTCCACGATCGCGAATGTGGCGCACCAAAGCGCGCGTATCCACATCCGAAATGGCCATTAGGCCGTCACGCTCCAAATACTCTAAGAGATTGCTCTCCGCATCAGGTCGCGAATGGTCGAAACTAAAATTCTTCACCACCAAGCCAGCTATTTTGATCGTCTCCGATTCAATTTCCTCGGGATGCACGCCGTAGTTTCCAATGTGTGCATTGGTGGCCACCATAATCTGGCCGAAGTAGGAAGGGTCGGTAAAAATTTCCTGATAGCCGGTCATTCCGGTATTAAAGCATATTTCACCGGTCGCAGTGCCGGGTTTTCCCACGGCCTTACCCCAAAAAATGGTTCCGTCTTCGAGTAAGATGATGGCCTTGGGTCTGTCTTGATACTTCATTTGCAAAATTTAATTTCAAAAAAAAAGGATAAAGCTTCAGGCTTTATCCTCTTCACATTACTTAGAACTTATTATTCGGGGCATAAAGATGCTTATTCCTCTTTCTTCTCTTCGTTTTCGTTCTCAGCTGCTGGAGGAGTTTCGGTTTCTTCAACCGTAGCCTCAGGAGCCTCTGTTTCAGGTTCAACGACTGTTGCTACTTCCTCTACCACCTCAGCAGCTACCGGAGCCGCAACGGTTGTATCGGTCGATTTTTTCTTGGTTCTTCTGGAGCGACCTTTCTTCGCTTCCTTACCATTGTTGTACAGTTCGTTGTAGTCCACCAACTCGATCATACACATTTCGGCGCTATCGCCAAGGCGCTGACCGGTTTTGATGATGCGGGTGTACCCTCCCGGACGGTCGGCCACCTTCACCGCTACATCACGGAATAGTTCTGTAACAGCATACTTGTTCTTCAAATAGCCGAACACAACCCTGCGCGAATGCGTGGTATCATCTTTCGATTTGGTGATTAGGGGCTCGATATACTTGCGCAACTCTCGGGCCTTGGCCACTGTGGTATTGATGCGCTTATGCTCAATAAGAGAGGACGCCATATTAGATAGCATTGCCTTTCTATGGGCCGATTTTCTTCCTAGGTGATTAAATTTCTTACCGTGTCTCATTTCTATTATCAGTTATCAGTCAATCGTTTAGCGATTGATTATTCCTTTTCTAATTTGTACTTACCTACGTCCATACCGAAGTGCAGACCTTTGTTTTCTACCAGTTCATCCAACTCGGTCAATGACTTCTTACCAAAGTTTCTGAACTTCATCAAGTCGGCTTTGCTGTAGGTTACCAGCTCACCCAAGGTTTCTACTTCAGCAGCTTTCAAGCAGTTCAGTGCACGAACCGAAAGGTCCATATCCACCAATTTGGTTTTTAGCAACTGACGCATGTGAAGCATTTCCTCATCATACTCCTCTACAGATACTTTTTCTTCGTCTTCTATGGTTATTTTCTCATCTGAGAACAACATGAAGTGATGAATCAGGATGCGAGCAGCTTCAGTCAATGCCTCTTTAGGATGGATTGAACCATCTGTGGTAATATTCAAGATCAACTTCTCGAAGTCGGTCTTTTGCTCCACACGATAGTTCTCAATGCTGTATTTCACATTCTTGATGGGCGTGTAGATAGAATCCATAAAGATGGTTCCCAATGGCATTCCGCCTTTCTTGTTCTCTTCGGCGGGAACATATCCACGACCTTTTTCAATGGTCAGCTCAAAGCTGATTTTCACTTTTGAATCGGTAGAGCAAATCACCAAATCAGGGTTCAAAATCTGGAAATTGGAGATTTTCGTTCCCAAATCGCCGGCGGTCATCACTTCTTTTCCGGAGAATTGAATGTGCACCGTTTCATTGTCCACCCCTTCCACTTGACGCTTGAAACGCACTTGCTTCAGGTTCAAAATGATCTCGGTTACATCTTCTACTACACCTTTGATAGTCGAGAATTCGTGTTCTACACCTTCAATGCGCACTGAGGTAAAAGCAAACCCTTCAAGAGATGAAAGCAATACTCTTCTTAGCGCATTTCCTACTGTAAGGCCATAGCCGGGCTCAAGAGGGCGGAACTCGAAGCTTCCTTCGGTTTCCGTCGAAACGAGTTGAATAACTTTATCTGGCTTTTGAAAATTTAGAATCGACATATCGGAGATGTTTATTTTATTATTTAGAGTACAATTCCACGATCAGCTGTTCCTTGATGTTCTCAGGAATCATTGACCTCTCAGGCACCACCAGGAATCGGCCTTCCATTTTTTCGTCATTCCATTCCAACCATTCGTGGTGCTTGGCGCGACTAGAGCGCAAAGAATCTTTAATGATGGCAAGGTCTTTCGATTTTTCACGAACACTTATCACGTCGCCAGGCTTCACCTGGTAGGACGGGATGTTCAAAATTTCGCCATTTACTACTACGTGACGGTGACCTACCAACTGGCGGGCTTGTCTTCTGGTAGCGGCCATACCCATGCGGTAAACCACATTGTCCAAACGGCTTTCGCAATACTGTAGCAATACCTCACCGGTAATACCCTTGCTTCTTGACGCTTTTTCAAACAGGTTGGAAAATTGCTTTTCAAGAATACCATAGGTATACTTGGCTTTCTGCTTCTCCTGAAGCTGCACAGAATACTCAGATTTTTTACCACGACGACGGGCCTGGCCGTGCATTCCCGGAGGGTAGTTTTTCTTTTCTAATGCCCTGTCTGGTCCGAAGATAGGTTCTCCGAATTTTCGCGCAATCTTGCTTTTTGGGCCTCTATATCTTGCCATTTCTCTAAAATTTCTTTTCTAACAATGAATTAAACTCGTCTTCTTTTTGGCGGACGACAACCGTTGTGAGGAAGTGGCGTAACATCAATTATTTCAGTTACATCAATTCCACTATTGTGGATGGAGCGGATAGCTGACTCGCGGCCATTTCCCGGTCCTTTCACATACACTTTCACTTTCTTCAAGCCAAGCTCCATAGCTCTTCCGGAAGCATCCTCAGCTGCAACCTGGGCTGCATAAGGGGTGTTCTTTTTCGAGCCTCTGAATCCCATCTTTCCTGCTGATGACCACGTGATCACCTGTCCGGATTTGTTGGTCAGGGAAATGATAATGTTATTGAATGAAGAAGTTACGTGAGCCTCTCCAATCGGATCGATTTTCACTTTAAGCTTCTTGGTAACTTTTGCAGTTTTTGCCATTACTAATCAGGATTTATTATTTCGTTGCTTTCTTCTTGTTGGCAACAGTCTTACGCTTACCTTTTCTCGTACGAGAGTTGTTCTTTGTTCTCTGGCCGCGAAGTGGCAATCCAGAACGGTGACGCACGCCTCTGTAGCAACCGATATCCATCAATCGCTTGATGTTCGTTTGAATTTCAGAACGAAGTTCACCTTCAATTTTGTAGCCTTCCAGGATGGTCTGGCGAATGCTTGACAATTGCGCGTCGTCCCAAGAGTCTACTTTCAGGTTGTGATCCACACCTGCTTTTTCAAGTATCTCTTTAGCACGGCTGCGGCCAATGCCATAAATGTAGGTAAGAGCTATCTCACCTCTTTTGTTCCTCGGAAGGTCGTTACCAGCTATACGAGCCATAATCTATTGTTTATTAACCTTGACGTTGTTTGAATTTCGGATTCTTCTTGTTGATGATATACAGTCTGCCCTTGCGACGTACAATCTTGCAGTCTGCGCTTCTCTTCTTTAATGATGCCCTTACTTTCATTTCCCTTTTATTAATATCTGTAAGTAATTCTTGCTTTGCTCAAATCGTATGGCGACATTTCTAACTTCACTCTATCCCCAGGCAAAAGTTTGATGTAGTGCATCCGCATCTTACCCGATATATGTGCTGTCACAATGTGACCGTTTTCTAACTCCACTCGAAACATTGCATTCGACAATGCTTCGATAATTTTCCCATCCTGTTCAATTGAAGATTGCTTAGCCATGCTATAATCTTAAACTGAAGGACCGGCAAACCTGCCTTTAATTCTACCACTCTTCATCAATCCATCATAGTGGCGATTCAATAAATAGCTCTCTATCTGCTGCAGTGTGTCTAGCACTACTCCTACCATAATCAACAATGATGTTCCACCATAAAATTGCGCAAACTGTGAGTTAACACCCGCTACCATGGCAAAAGCCGGTAGGATGGCAATCAACGCCAGGAATACCGATCCTGGAAAGGTGATGCGCGACATAATGGTGTCCAAATATTCTGCTGTAGGCTTTCCGGGTTTTATGCCTGGAACAAATCCTCCATTGCGCTTCATGTCATCAGCCATTTGATTGGTGTTTACCGTGATGGCTGTATAGAAGAATGTAAAGATGATAATCATCAGTGCAAAGGCAAGGTTGTACCAAAAGCCGGCAAAGTTGGTAAACTCGGTGATAAACCAGTTTCCTGCACCTGCATCTGTAAAGCCAATAACTGTGATAGGCACAAACATGATGGCTTGGGCGAATATGATTGGCATTACACCTGAGGCATTCACTTTAAGCGGTAAATACTGACGAACTCCACCCATTTGACGATCACCTACAACTTGCTTGGCATATTGCACAGGTATCTTTCGGACGCCTTGAACCAATAGTACCGACAAGAGAATTACAACCAAAAGGATAACCAACTCTAATAGTAGTACAACCAATCCACCGCCCTCGGTTTCCAATTTCGAAACCAATTCTTGAACAAATGCTTGCGGCAAACTGGCTATGATACCAATCATGATCAACAACGAGATTCCGTTTCCGATACCCTTGTCGGTGATTTTCTCACCCAACCACATGGTAAAGACAGTACCCGTAATAAGTAAAATCATTGACGAGAACCAAAATGCTCCCGGTGACAACAAGAAAGCCGATTCAGGAAGTTGGGATTGTAGGTTTGCTATATATCCCGGGGCCTGCGCCGCGGTGATTAATATGGTTAAGTAACGTGTAATCTGATTTTGTTTTCTTCTTCCGCTCTCTCCCTCTTTTTGAAGTTTCTGAAGATATGGCACCGCCAATCCCATCAACTGAATAACGATAGAGGCCGAGATATAAGGCATGATACCCAACGCTAATATTGAGGCTTGCGCAAAGGCACCTCCACTAAATAGGTTGAGCAATCCCAATAGACCTGAAGAAGCTTGCTCTTGCAGTGCGTCCAATTGCTTTGGATCTACGCCCGGCAAAACCACAAACGAACCCAAACGATAGATTAGTAATAAACCTAGCGTGGTCAGGATTCTGTTCTTCAGCTCCTCAATTCTCCAAATATTCTGTATGGTCTCTATGAACTTCTTCATTCAGCTTTCTTCTTACAGGGTGATGGCAGTTCCGCCTACCTTTTCAATTGCTTCTTTAGCCGTAGCTGAAAATTTGTGCGCGCTTACTTCAAGTGTTGCTGTAAGCTCACCGCGACCAAGAATTTTCACAAGATCATTCTTACCCACCAATCCATTGTCGCGAAGCACTTGAAAGTCGATTTTTCCCGACACTCCTTTGTCATCTACTAGTTTCTGAAGGGTGTCTAAGTTTATGCCTGCGTATTCTACACGATTAGGATTTTTGAATCCAAACTTAGGTACGCGTCTTTGAAGCGGCATTTGGCCTCCTTCAAATCCTACCTTTTTAGAATAACCAGATCTTGACTTTTGACCTTTGTGACCACGACCTGAAGTACCGGCATTGCCGCTACCTTCTCCGCGTCCTTTGCGGTAGTTGCCTCTTACTGATCCTTCGGCAGGTGTCAAATTACTTAAATCCATCTTTCTTTTCTTAAAAGTCTATTACTTAATCTCTTCTACTTGAACCATGTGGCTCACTTTGCGAATCATTCCCAATATTTGAGGTGTTGCCTCATGCTCTACAGTGTGATTCATTCGGCGCAATCCCAAAGCCTGCATGGTCTTTTTCTGGTCTGCAGGACGCTTAATCTGGCTACGCACTTGTGTTACTTTTATTCTTGACATGGGTCTTTAGAAATTATCCGTTGTATACTTTGTCTAGTGAAATTCCTCTTTGCTTGGCTACCGTGTAGGCATCACGCAAGTTGAGTAGTGCGTCGAAAGTTGCTTTCACCGCGTTGTGTGGGTTTGATGATCCTTTGCTTTTAGCAAGTACATCTTTGATACCAACACCTTCCAGTACGGCGCGCATGGCCCCACCAGCAATTACTCCAGTACCATGTGAAGCCGGGCGAAGAAATACTCTTGATCCGCCAAACTTTCCGTCTTGCTCGTGTGGTATGGTACCTTGGTTCAAAGGAATTCTCACCAAGTTTTTCTTAGCATTCTCAACACCTTTGCTGATGGCCTCCGATACTTCTTTGCTCTTTCCTAATCCGTAGCCTATCACACCATTCTCATCACCTACTACTACTATGGCAGCAAATCCGAAGGTTCTACCTCCTTTGGTTACCTTGGTAACACGGTTTACGGCAACCAGACGGTCGTGAAGTTCCAGACCACTAGGATTTACTCTTTCTATTTTCTTGTTGTACATGACAAATTAAAATTTAAGTCCACCTTCTCTTGCGCCTTCGGCCAAGGATTTTACTCTTCCGTGATATAAATAACCGTTGCGGTCGAAGCGACATTTTTCAATGCCCGCTTGTGTTGCTCTTTCGGCCAAGGCCTTTCCTACTTGTGTAGCAATCTCCATTTTGGTGGCCTTTGAGGCTGCCAGTTCCTTTTCGATTGATGACGCGGTAGCCAATGTTTTACCGGAAATATCGTCAATCAACTGAGCATAAATTGCTTTGTTGCTGCGAAAAACACTCAGGCGAGGAGCCTCAGTCGTGCCGGTTACTACCTTGCGAACCCTCATTTTGATTCGCGTTCTGCGTTGTGATTTAGTTAGCGCCATTTCTCAATTACTTTTTACCTGCTGATTTACCAGCTTTTCTTCTTATTTGTTCTCCTTTGAAGCGAATACCTTTTCCTTTATATGGCTCAGGCTTTCTAAACGAGCGAATCTTTGCAGCAACCATTCCCAGAAGCTCCTTGTCGTGAGATTGCAGAATGATCTGTGGGTTCTGACCTTTCTCAGCTTTGGTCTCCAGAGTTACTTCTTGAGGAACTTCTAGGATAATATTGTGTGAGTATCCAAGAGACAAGTCCAATTTCTGGCCTTGATTGGTCGCACGATATCCAACACCGATTAGCTCCATTTCTTTTTTATAACCTTCCGATACACCTTTTACCATATTGGCCACCAGGGCACGGTTCAAACCATGAAGCGATCTGGTTGATTTCTCTTCGTTCTCGCGGGCAAGTGTAACTACGCCATCTTCGATTGCTACAGAGAGACCATCATTCAAGGTGTGTGTCAACTGACCTTTTGGTCCTTTCACAGTTACCGTTTTCCCTTCAATCTTGAATTCGATTCCTTTGGGAAGTGTTATGATGCTTTTTCCAATCCTTGACATTACTGTTCTTCTTTTCTACAGATTAGTATACGTAACAAAGTACTTCTCCTCCTACATTCTCTTGCTTCGCCTGCTTCCCGGTCATGATGCCTTTTGAGGTAGAAACTATAGCGATTCCAAGACCATTCAACACCCGGGGTATGGTATCTACTCCAGTATATTGACGCAATCCCGGCTTGCTCACTCGTCTAAGCTTCTTAATCACCGGAAGTTTAGTTACCGGATCATATTTCAAAGCGATTTTCAAAGTTTTCTTCACACCTTCTTCTTCTACTTTGAAGTTGGTTACATAACCCTGATCCATAAGGATTCGGGTGATGTCTTCAGTCATTCTTGAGCTTGGCATCTCTACCACTCGGTGACCGGCGCCAATTGCATTGCGCAATCGGGTTAAATAGTTTGCTATAGGATCTGTTATCATAGTACTTTTAGTCCCTTTTCTTAATTACCAACTTGCTTTGCGAACTCCAGGAATAAGGCCTGAGTTGGCCATCTCACGGAAGGTTACACGATTGATACCGAACTGACGTAGGTATCCTCTAGGACGACCGGTTAACTTACAGCGGTTATGCAATCTCACAGGAGATGCATTTTTCGGCAATTTTTGAAGTCCTTCAAAATCGCCCGCTGCCTTTAGTTCAGCTCTTTTAGCAGCAAATTTTGCTACCAGTTTTTCGCGTTTGCGCTCACGCGCTTTCATTGATTCTTTCGCCATGCCTTATTTCTTGAAGGGTATTCCAAATTCTTTCATTAGTTCCATAGCTTCCTGATCTGTTTGGGCAGTAGTCACAAAAGTGATATCCATCCCCGCAATGCGACTTACTTTATCGATTACGATCTCAGGAAAAATGATTTGCTCCTGCACCCCTAAGGTATAGTTGCCTCTTCCGTCGAAGCCTTTCGGATTAATACCACGGAAGTCGCGAATGCGAGGAAGAGCCGCCACAATAAGGCGCTCAAGAAACTCATACATGCGGTCGCCACGAAGGGTCACACGTGCTCCGATAGGCATTCCCTTTCTGAGCTTAAAGTTCGAAACGTCTTTCTTCGACTTGGTAGCTACTGCCTTCTGACCGGCAATGATGGACATTTCAGCTACGGCCGATTCTATCATTCGCTTGTCGGCTACTGCAGCTCCGATACCTTGGCTCAGAACAATTTTTTCCAATCGCGGAATTTGCATCACGCTTTTATAGCCCATTCGCTCCATAAGCGCTGGAGATACTTTCTCCTTGTAGGCTGTTTTTAATGAGGGTACGTAAGTTGTCATTTGATTATTTCTCCTGATTTTTTGGCATAGCGCACCAGCTTTCCGTTATCACCTATTTTTCTTCCAATGCGGCTTGGCTCTCCACTCTTAGGGTCAATAACCATAAGGTTTGATATGTGGATGGGAGCTTCCTCCTTCACGATTCCTCCTTGTGGATTTGAGGCACTTGGCTTTCTGTGCTTCGAAACTTCGTTCACTCCTTCTACCACCGCTCTGTTTTTGTCCACAATCACGCGAATCACCTTTCCTTGTTCGCCTTTTGCTTCACCGGCTATTACCATCACGGTATCACCTTTTTTTATGTGCAATTTTGCCATTTCTGTAAATGTTATAGTACCTCAGGGGCAAGTGAAACAATCTTCATATACTGCTTCTCGCGCAACTCACGAGCCACCGGACCAAATACGCGGGTTCCTCTCATCTCACCTTGGTTGTTCAACAACACACACGCGTTGTCATCAAAGCGGATGTACGATCCATCAGCACGGCGTACTTCTTTACGAGTGCGCACTACCACAGCCTTGGACACAGTTCCTTTCTTGGCATTTCCGGAGGGAAGTGCATCTTTAATAGATACAACTATCTTATCTCCTACCGAGGCATACCGTCTTCTGGTTCCACCTAGCACGCGAATACATAGAACCTCACGGGCTCCGGTATTGTCGGCTACTTTCAATCTTGATTCCTGTTGTACCATGATTACTTAGCTCTTTCAATAATTTGTACAAGTCTCCAACGCTTGTTCTTGCTCATGGGACGCGTTTCCATAATGCTCACGGTATCACCGGGATTGCACTCGTTCTTCTCGTCGTGAGCCAACAACTTTTTTGTAAGCTTCATGAACTTACCATAAATCGGGTGCTTAACCTTACGCTCTACAGAAACCACAATGCTTTTATCCATTGCATTGCTGGTTACTATCCCGATACGCTCTTTTCTTAGATTCCTTGTCATCTCTGAATTATATATTTTCCTGTTGCAATTGGCGGGCTCTCATTTCGCTGTTCAGCCTGGCAATTGTTTTTCTTAAATGCTTTATCTCCATAGGGTTTTCAAGTGCCGATATACTATGGGTCATTCTCAGCTTGTGGTATTTGGCACGCTCCACCTCGATTTTCTCGAGTAGCTCTTGGGTGCTCAATTCTCTGATTACTGATGCTTTCATCCTCTTTGTCTAATTATCAATTTTCAAGATCTCTTCGCTCCATGAACTTGCAAACTACCGGAAGTTTCTGAGCTGCTAACCTCAAGGCTTCTTTGGCCACTTCTGGGCTTACGCCATCAAGCTCGAACATAATACGGCCGGGGCGAACCACCGCTACCCAATATTCAGGTGCTCCTTTACCTTTACCCATACGCACTTCATTCGGCTTTTTAGTAATCGGCTTATCCGGGAATATTCTGATCCAAAGCTGTCCCTCTCTCTTCATGTGACGAGTAGCGGCAATACGAGCCGCCTCAATTTGACGAGAAGTAATCCAAACTTCTTCAGTAGCTTTTATTCCATAGGATCCGAATGCCAACTGATGACCGCGCTGGGCAATGCCCTTCATGCGGCCTTTGTGCATCTTTCTAAACTTGCTTCTCTTTGGCTGTAACATTGTATTTTATCTTTTTATCAGCTCCGCCTAATTAGCTTTTCTTCTTTCTGATTGGTTTTGGACCTGCAGGTCGCGTTGGCTGTTCGCCTTTGGTTGTTGCAGGTTTCACTCCCAAGGTGTTCGATAGGTCGCGTTTTCCGTACACCTCACCTTTCATGATCCACACTTTCACGCCCAAACGACCATAAGTAGTATGTGCTTCTGCAAGTGCGTAGTCGATATCTGCGCGGAAAGTATGCAATGGCGTACGGCCATCTTTATACATCTCGCTTCTGGCCATCTCCGCTCCATTCAATCGTCCGGAGATCATCACTTTAATTCCTTCTGCTCCCATGCGCATAGATGCTGCTATGCTCATTTTCACTGCTCTTCTGTACGAAATCCTTCCTTCAATCTGACGGGCAATGCTGTTTGCAACTAGCACGGCATCCAATTCAGGTCTCTTTATTTCAAAGATGTTGATCTGAACGTCTTTACCCGTCAACTTCTTCAATTCTTCTTTTAGCTTGTCAACCTCCTGGCCTCCTTTTCCGATAATAATACCGGGACGAGAAGTAGTAACGGTTACTGTTACTAGCTTAAGCGTGCGCTCAATAATAATTCTTGAGATACTGGCTTTGGCCAAACGTGCGTTCAGATAATCGCGAATGCTTTTGTCTTCGGCTATTTTATCTCCGTAATCTTTTCCACCGTACCAACTTGAATCCCATCCTCTGATGTAACCAAGTCTATTGCCAATTGGATTGGTCTTTTGTCCCATCTTACTCTTCGTTATTATTTGTATCCAAAATAATGGTCACATGGTTTGAGCGCTTTCTAATTCTGTAGCCTCTTCCTTGCGGAGCAGGACGAAGACGCTTTAACTGACGACCGCTATCCACAGTTACTGTCTTTACTACCAAACCAGTCCCGGCTTCAAAGGTCTTCTCTGTCTTTTGCTCCCAGTTGCTGATAGCCGATTTCAAGAGTTTCTCCATTCTTCGAGATGCATCCTTCGGGCTGTGCTTTAGGATGTACCAAGCCTTTTCTACTTCCATCCCCCTAATCATATCGGCCACAAGTGCCATCTTTCTTGGGGAGGTAGGACAATTATTAAGCTTAGCTATTGCTATCTGCTTCTTTTCCGCTTTCCGGGATTCTGCTGTAAGTCTTTTTCTTGCGCCCATGGCTGTCTATTCTTATCGTTTACCCTTATCTTTCTTGTTTCCGGCATGGCCGCGGAACGAACGTGTTGGTGAAAATTCGCCCAACTTGTGTCCTACCATATTCTCAGTAACATATACCGGAATGAACTGCTTGCCATTGTGAACACCGAAAGTAACACCCACAAAGTCGGGGGTGATCATAGAAGCGCGAGACCAAGTTTTGATTACACTCTTCTTACCTGAACCTTGTTGATCCATCACTTTTTTCTCCAACTTGTAGTGGACGTAAGGACCTTTTTTTAATGATCTAGCCATTGATTATTTCTTTCTTCTTTCAACAATAAACTTGTTCGAGTCCTTCTTCTTGCTGCGGGTTTTGTAACCTTTAGCAGGAATGCCTTTTCTTGATCTTGGATGTCCTCCTGAGGCGCGTCCTTCACCACCACCCATTGGGTGATCCACAGGGTTCATAACCACACCACGCACTCGTGGACGAATTCCCAACCAACGACTTCTTCCGGCCTTTCCACTCTTTATCAAACCGTGGTCAGTATTTCCTACTACACCTATGGTAGCCATACATGTGGTAAGAATCATTCTGGTCTCGCCACTTGGCATTTTCAGAATTGCATATTTTCCGTCACGTGCGTTCAACTGAGCATAGGTGCCGGCACTTCTTGCCATTTTACCTCCTTGACCTGGGCGCAATTCAATATTGTGCACTATGGTACCCAAAGGAATGTCCGACAAGGGAAGGGTGTTTCCAACCTCTGGAGCTACTCCCGGTCCGGAAACTAGTTCCTGACCTACTTTTACTCCATTTGGAGCAAGTATGTAGCGCTTCTCCCCGTCTACATATGACAACAGAGCAATGAAAGCCGAACGATTTGGATCGTACTCTATGCTTTTAACCACAGCCGGTATACCGAACTTCTCTCTTTTGAAATCAATTTCACGCAACTTGCGCTTATGGCCTCCGCCAGTATAACGCATGGTCATACGACCTTGGTTGTTACGTCCTCCTGATCCGCCCTTACCTGAGGTAAGCGACTTCTCCGGACGATCAGCTGTTAGTTGCTCAAAGTCATTGATGAGCTTGAAGCGCTGACCGGGTGTTGTTGGTTTTAATTTTCTAACTCCCATTTCCTATTATAAATTTCCGTAGAAATCTATCGCCTGGCCTTCAGCTACTGTAATCATAGCTTTCTTGAAAGACGCTTCTCTACCTTTAACAATACCCGCCTTTGTAGAACGAGCCTTCTTCTTACCGGCATATATCATTGTGTTTACGCTAACCACGCTAACACCATATGCCTTCTCTACCGCATTCTTGATTTGGAGTTTGTCGGCCTTTTTATTGACCATGAAACCATACTGGTTCAAATCCTCGCTTTGCGCAGTAGCTTTTTCTGTAATAATGGGTCGGATTAAAATATCCATTTCTTTATTTTTCTTGGCTTAAAACCGATTCTAACTTCTGAACTGCCCCTTCTGTCATAACCACAAAATTAGCATTCATGGTATTGTAAGTGTTTAATTCTAAGGCGGTTACAACATTAACCCCCTTCAAATTTCGGGACGACAAATATACATTTTTATCTTGCTCAGCAATGACTAGCATTGACTTTTTGTCGTTTGCTCCGAGTGCTGTCAATACATTGATCATCTCTTTGGTCTTTGGTGCTTCAAAACTGAAGTCTTCAACAACTACCAATTGGTTGTCTTTCACCTTGTAAGAAAGCGCTGATTTTCTGGCCAATTGCTTCACTTTCTTGTTCAATTTGAAGCTGTAGTCTCTTGGCTCTGGACCAAAGACACGACCTCCTCCTTTGAACAAAGGATTTTTGATGCTACCGGCACGCGCGCCTCCCGTTCCTTTCTGCTTCTTAATCTTGCGTGTGCTACCGGATATTTCGCCACGTTGCTTTGACTTGTGCGTTCCTTGACGACCATTGGCCAAATATTGCTTCACGTCCAAATAAATGGCATGGTCATTTGGCTCAATAGCGAAGATGCTATCGCTCAAAGACACTTTCTTCCCGGTGTCTTTTCCGCTGGTGTTTATTACAATCAGATCCATCTCTCAATTGTTACGAATGAATTCTTATGACCCGGAACAGCGCCTTTTACAAGGATCGCATTCTTTTCTGCCAGAACTTTTACTATTTGCAGGTTCAATGCCTTTACACGAGCATTTCCAGTCTGTCCCGCCATGCGCATTCCTTTGAATACACGAGACGGATATGATGAGGCTCCGATTGATCCTGGCGCACGAAGACGGTTGTGCTGACCATGAGTGGCTTGACCTACTCCGGCAAATCCGTGACGTTTCACTACACCTTGAAAACCTTTTCCTTTTGAGGTACCTACTACATCTACAAACTCACCTTCATTGAAAATGTCGGCTTTCACCACATCACCCAACTGAACAGGCATTGAGAAGTCTCTAAACTCCACAACTTTTCTCTTTGGAGTGGTGTTGGCCTTTTTGAAATGGCCGGTTAATGCCGACGTGCTGCTTTTCTCCTTTTTCTCACCGAAGCCCATTTGAACAGCCTTGTAGCCATCCACTTCTTCAGTTCGGATTTGAGTAACCACACAGGGGCCTACCTCCAATACTGTACACGCCACATTACGACCTTGTTCGTCGTAAATGCTGGTCATGCCTACTTTTTTACCAATTAAACCTTGCATCTGATCCGAGTTTTAAAGTATCAAACTTTGATTTCTACTTCAACCCCGCTAGGCAGCTCCAATTTCATCAGTGCATCAATCGTTTTGGATGATGAACTGTAGATGTCCAATAACCTCTTATAAGAGGCCAATTGAAATTGCTCGCGCGATTTCTTGTTAACATGCGGAGAGCGGAGTACCGTGAACACACGTTTGTGTGTGGGCAGGGGGATCGGACCGTTTACAACTGCACCAGTACTCTTCACCGTTTTTACAATCTTTTCGGCAGACTTGTCTACCACATTGTGATCGTAGGATTTCAATTTTATACGAATTCTTTGGCTCATGATTCTTTAATTAAACTGTTTGAGCTTTACCTTTTACTTTAGCAATAACTTCTTCAGAAATGTTGTTCGGACATTCGGCATAGTGCGAAAATTCCATAGTTGATGACGCGCGACCTGAAGTAATAGTGCGCAAATCAGTTACGTATCCGAACATTTCAGAAAGAGGCACATCTGCTTTAACCACCTGGGCACCTCCTCTTGAATCCATTCCTTTTATCACCCCACGACGACGGTTTAAGTCGCCTACCACATCACCCATGTTCTCTTCAGGTGTAAGCACCTCCATTTTCATGATGGGTTCCATCAATACAGGTTTAGCCTTACGTCCAGCTTCGCGGAATCCAATACGTGCGGCAAGTTCGAACGAAAGCTGATCTGAATCGACCGCGTGGAATGATCCGTCTTTCAACACCACCTTCATGCGGTCAATATTGTATCCCGCTAGAGGTCCATTGTGCATGGCTCCGGCGAATCCTTTCTGAACGCTTGGCACAAATTCTTTAGGAATGTTACCTCCTTTGATTTCGTCCACGAACTGAAGACCGATTCCTTCCCAACTATCGTCAGCTGGCCCAAGGGTAAATACGATATCCGCAAATTTTCCACGTCCACCTGTTTGCTTCTTGTATACCTCGCGGTGATCCACAGGAGCCGTCAATGCTTCTTTATATTGTACTTGAGGAGCACCTTGGTTCACTTCTACTTTGAACTCGCGACGCATACGGTCCACGATAATTTCTAAGTGAAGCTCACCCATACCGGAGATAACTGTCTGACCGGTTTCTTGGTCGGTATTTACTCTAAACGTTGGATCTTCTTCTGCGAGTTTGGCCAAGGCCATTCCCATCTTCTCAACATCCGCTTGTGTTTTAGGCTCAACCGCCAAACCGATCACCGGCTCAGGGAAGGACATAGATTCCAACACGATTGGCTTCTTCTCGTCGCACAATGTATCCCCTGTTCTGATATCCTTAAATCCTACACCCGCTCCAATATCACCTGCCTCAAGAAACTCTATTGAGTTTTGCTTGTTAGAGTGCATTTGGAAAATACGGGAAATGCGTTCTTTCTTCTCTGTACGCGTGTTGTATATGTACGATCCTGCGTCAAGTTTTCCGCTATAGACACGGAAGAAACACAAACGTCCTACAAAGGGATCGGTAGCAATTTTAAAAGCCAACGCGGCGAATGGCTCATCTACTGATGGCTTTCTCGATTCTTCTTTCTCTGTATCAGGATTGATGCCGTGGATAGCCTCTACATCCATAGGAGATGGGAGGTAAGAAATTACGGCATCCAACATTTTCTGAACTCCTTTATTCTTGAAGGCCGAGCCACACAAAATCGGAGTAATCTTCATATCAATTGTGGCCTTTCTGATTGCAGCCATCAATTCTTCTTGAGATATACTACTAGAATCTTCAAAAAATTTCTCAAGAAGATGGTCGTCGTACTCAGCTACGGCTTCGATCAATTTTTCACGGTACTGATGAGCTTCGTCAACCATGTCGGCAGGCACATCACCTTCCGTGTAGGTCATCCCTTGTGTCTCATCATGCCATAATATTGATTTGTTCGTAATCAAATCTACTACGCCTACGAAATCGGCTTCCGAACCAATAGGAATGGTTAATGGAACCGGGTTTCCCTTCAACATTGTGTCTATCTGACGAACCACTTCAAAGAAGTCAGCTCCCGAACGGTCCATCTTGTTTACAAAGCCAATACGTGGAACGCTGTATTTGTTCATTTGATTCCATACGGTCTCGCTTTGAGGCTCTACGCCGCCCACTGCACAAAACAGGGCAACGGCACCATCCAACACGCGTAGCGAACGCTCTACCTCAACGGTAAAGTCAACGTGACCGGGAGTGTCAATAAGGTTGATTTTGTATTCCTCTGTTTCAGGAGTAACCTGCCCTTGAACTGTTGGGTACTTCCAAAAACAAGTAGTAGCTGCGGAAGTGATGGTGATGCCTCGCTCCTGCTCTTGCTCCATCCAGTCCATAGTTGCAGCGCCATCATGCACTTCGCCAATTTTGTGGCTCAAACCGGTATAGTACAATACCCGCTCAGAGGTAGTTGTTTTGCCGGCGTCAATGTGTGCACTGATACCTATATTTCTTGTATACCGAAGGTCTCTTTTCTTTGCCATTACTGCTGTGGATGATTAAAATCTAAAATGAGAGAATGCTTTGTTGGCTTCCGCCATCTTGTGGGTGTCTAAACGCTTCTTCACAGCGGCACCTTCTTCTTTTGCTGCGGCTACAATTTCACCGGCAAGCTTTTGAGCCATTGATTTCTCGTTTCTCTTGCGAGCGTAAAGAATCATCCACTTCATTGCCATAGAAACTTTTCTCTCAGGACGAATGGGCATTGGTATCTGGAAGGTAGCTCCACCAACTCTACGGCTGCGAACCTCAACGTGAGGCATAACATTCGTTAGTGCAGTTTTCCATACTTCCAAACCGTCTTGTTCGGTCTTCCTAGCTACAGTGTCAATAGCGTCATAAAAAATACCGAAGGCAACTTCCTTCTTTCCGCTAAACATGAGGTTGTTTACGAATCTTGTTACCAGTTCGTCGTTAAAACGAGGATCAGGTGTGAGTTTTCTCTTTTTGCTTTGTCCTTTTCTCATTGCTCCGAGTCTTCAGATTATTTCTTTGGCCTTTTAGCTCCGTATTTCGATCTTCTTTGTAAGCGACCTTGAACACCAGCGGTGTCAAGAGCTCCGCGCACAATGTGATAGCGCACACCAGGAAGGTCTTTTACCCTTCCACCTCTTACAAGTACAATAGAGTGCTCTTGCAAGTTGTGGCCTTCACCCGGAATATAGGCGGTTACTTCAATGGAGTTGGTCAGACGAACACGCGCTACTTTGCGCATGGCTGAGTTTGGCTTTTTAGGCGTGGTGGTATACACTCTGGTACACACTCCACGACGCTGAGGACATGAGTCCAAAGCCGCGCTCTTGCTCTTCTTTTCGATTTTCAATCGACCCTTTCTTACTAATTGCTGTATCGTTGGCATACAAGCTTTTTTATTAAAAATTTGATCAAATAGTGATAACCCCTCGTTTTAAGGGACGGCAAAGGTAAAACAAAATATGAATGTTGCAATAGAGATAAGCCTCTGTGATAAAAGATTTTGAGGCATTTCTAAAACGCTCGAAATGAGCGACGACTGCTAGTTGCGAATGAGCATCAAAAAGCCGCTTTGCTCAATGATAGAGTCATCCTTACCGCGGGCTCGAACCACATAATAATAGGTGCCCTCCGCGGCGGCTTGTCCGTTCATTGTGCCATCCCATCCGGCAGAGCTGTTTTGCCAATCCGTCCACTCGAAAACCTTCTTTCCCCACCTATTATATATGATGCCTAAAAAATCAATGATGTTGGCAGTACTGTCATTGGTTGTGATGGTGTTGTAGTAAGGGAAATTTCCGCCGGGAGTAAAAACGTTGGGCATTTGTAAACGAGGCAGGCTTTCTACTATGATTCGCAGGGTGTCAAACTCTATGCACCCACTTACGGAGTCTATTGAGGTAAGAATAACCAGGTAGGTTCCGTCGGACGTATAGATATAAGAAGGCTCAAAAGCCGTAGAAGAGCCGCCATCTCCAAAATCCCAGGAATATTCTGTAGCGCCGGTCGTGAAATTGTAAAAGTCCACATTCAATGGGACTTGGCCTGTAAGTGGATTTCCGTCAATACTCGCTGAAACGGGATAAATATCAGCGATAGTGAAGGTATAAGTGGTGTCGCAACCAATGGAATCGGTGATGACAATAGTGTAGTCGCCATTCGGAAGATTCAGTCGGCTCAAGTCAGTAGAACCGTCGTCCCAAGCCCATGTAAGTGGACCGTATCCTTCAGAAACTTGCAGGCTGATGGAGCCGGTGCTTTGCCCACACCAATTCGGCACAACGTCCGATTGAACTAATATGGGTGGTGGCTGGTCAATATACACTGTGTCTTTAACCGTGCATTGGTTCACCACATCATATAGCTCCACAAAATAGGCTCCTGCTGAAAGGCCATACACAGTATCGCTTCCTATGGCACCAATGGTTTGCTGAACAGGATTATTGAAAATGTTTAGCCAGGTTACGTCCCAAGGGCTGTTGTTTGGCAATGTTACGAAGGCAACACCGTCGTTGTTGTTCCAGCAACTTTCATCTGTTTTTTCAATATCCAATCCAACAGAACCAATAAACACGGTCACTGTGTCAGGCATAGCCTTACATTCTAGTGTCACTATATATTGCGTAGTTTGTGTGGGTGTAACGGTAATACTAGCGCCCGTTCCCAGCAGGTTCATATTGATGTCGTACCAATATATATTAGATACCGCATTGGGATAAAATCTTCTTCCCTCGTTTGTAAGAGTCGTTTGTGTGTTGTTTCTGCCTGTTACCACGTGGGCTACGGTGCCGGTGGCATTGTGCAATCCGTGTACAGAATTTCCCTGATTCCAGCTTGCGCAAAGGGGCAGGTTGGTGATGTGCGTTTCAATGATCCCGCCGTTTTCGTAGAGCTTAATCTGGCCATTGTATAGTAGCGAAGTACAAGAAAACATAGGTACGTTTTCGTAGCTCGCTATAAAAACACGATTTGGCGCTGTGCCCACAGTTCCATACCTAACCGTTCCACCAACACCGGGGTTAATGTCCAACCAAGGGCCCATAACGGCATTGGTTGGTGCAGCC
>CAZBBV010000004.1:0-21996 GCA_964490025.1 uncultured Cryomorphaceae bacterium
AATGAGCTCCGCAGCCATAATCCGGTCGTTGGTTAGGCGAGGCACTTTGTTTTGTCCGCCCAGTTTTCCTTTTCGTCGCATATACTCGTGAAAAGTGCCGATAGGAACCGCCGTGACCACCAAAGGCCGCAGCACCTTTCCTGAAATGAGGTCGTTGTAATAAGTGTTTTTCCCCTGAAGGGCCGCATCCAACTCCTGTGCAAAGGGCTGCGGAATGTCGGCATCCGTTTCCACAATCCACTCGTGGTGCGGAAGACCTTCGGCAGGCGCCACTTGCGGCGCTACCGTATATTCGGAAATGGGGAAAGGAAACTTTTGCACGGCTTGTTGCATGGCGTATTCAACCTCAGAGGCAATAACATGTTCGCCGAAGGCCGAAATAAAATGCTTGATCCGGCCCGAAACTTTTATCCGCAGCGGCTTGGTGGACACCACCTCCACCGTGTCGCCAATGCTGTAGGCCCAAAGGCCGGCGTTGGTGCTCATCACCAGGGCGTAGTGTTTTCCGCGCTCCACCTGGTGGGCCATGAGTCGGGTTGGGTTTTCGTTGAAATACTCCTCCACTGGGACAAATTCGTAAAAAATACCGTGGTTGAGCAGCATCAGCAGACCTTCGCCTTCGGGTCCGTCCTGAATGGCAATAAATCCTTCGCTGGCGGGGTACACCTCTACTATGTCGACCTTTCGGCCAATCAATTCATCAAACTTCGCACGATAGGGTTCGAAGGCCACGCCTCCGTTCACAAACAATGAAAATCCAGGCCATTGCTCACCAATACTCTTGCCGGTCAATGCTTTTATCCGCTCGAAATACATCACCACCCAAGGCGGAATGCCGCTGATCAGACGCATGTCTTCCGGAATGGTTTCATGCGCAATGGCTTCCACCTTTTTCTCCCAGTCCTCCATGCAGTTGATGTCCCACGAAGGAAGGCGGTTCTTTTGTAGATAGGCCGGGACATAATGCGCCACTATGCCCGACAGGCGGCCGGTTTGAATGCCGTTTTTCTTTTCCATCACGGGGCTGCCTTGCAGAAAAATCATTTTTCCATCTATAAAGCGGTAGTTTCCGGTGCGCCGTGCGTAGAGCAAAAGCGCGTCGCGTGCCGCCTGAATGTGGAAAGGCATACTCTCTTTACTGATGGGTATGTACTTGGTGCCGGAGGTGGTGCCGGAGGTTTTGGCAAAATAAAGCGGCTTGCCGGGCCAAAGCACATCCTGCTTTCCGGCCACCACTTGTTCAATGTATTCGCGCAAAGCCTCATAGTCGCGGATGGGCACTTTTTGTATAAAATCTTGGTGCGATTTGATTTCGGAGAACCTGTGGTCTTTTCCGAATTTCGTCTCTCCGGCTTGGGCCATTAACTGCGAAAATATATGGCGCTGCGCCCCTTCAGGATCTGCGCTCCATTTCTCTATTTTCTTTGCAACCCACCACGAAAATGGTTTTGCCAGCAAGGATTTCAAGCTCATAGCTAAAAGGAGAAATACTTTTCGGGATCGAGCGGGGTGCCCGAATACCACAATTCGAAATGAAGATGAGGCCCGGTGGTGAGGTGGCCCGAGTTGCCAATGATGGCTATGGCCTCGCCCGGCCGCACTATGTCTCCTTGTTTTTTCAGCAATACGGAGTTGTGACGATAGACGGTGATAAGATTCTCAGGGTGTTGAATGGCGATTACATAGCCTCCATCCGTCGTCCAGGAGGAGAAAATAACCGTTCCGGCAAGGGCCGCTAGTATGGGCTCGTTTTCCTTAGCCGTAATATCTACTGCGTAATGTTTCTTTCTTGAGTCGAAATGGTCAGAAACCACCCCCTTGATGGGCGGAAAAAAGTTTAGCTGACTGATTCGGTCGTTTTTGGTTTCCAACACGTCAAAGCGTTCCTGCTGTTCTATATCGGTTCTGAATGCCGAATCTTTGGGGCTGTTTTTCAGGTCTTCGTTCACTACCGGTGCTTTGGGCGTATCGGCCCCCTGTTCCCATTCCATCAGTTCACCACTCACCACCCCGTTTATTATGGCTAAATACTGATCATATTGTCCTATCACCGCCCTCAAGCTGTCCACCATCACTGCGTTTTGTATGGCTCTTTTCCTTAGAGAGGTGCTGGCATATCCGGGGATGTATTCTTTGAGAGGCGTAAATGCAATGATTACCGTGGTCAATGAAATGAGCAGAATGGAGCCAATGCCCACCACCACAAAAACATTCAGGCGCGACAGCCTGAGCGACAACTTTTCCTCAAAAGTGGCGTCGTTGAGTATCACAAGCCGATACTTGCTTCGAAGCTTTTTCAGCCAGGTCGATTTGCTTTTATCTTCCTTCTTCATTTTTGTGTCCTGCCGGGCAAATTTCTCATTTCTGAAACAGAAAGCCGAAAAGCCTGAAAATAAAATATTTTTGCCCTTTCAAAGTTAAAGGGGTCTTGCAAATAGCTTATGTACATAAATGTTAAATACCGTTTTCTTCATCTTCTCCTGTTCGGGGCCATCCTTTTCGGATGCTCCACACAGAAGGATAAGTGGGTAAACCGCAAGTACCACGAGATAACGGCCCACTATAACGGTTATTTCAACGGCAATGAAAGCTACGAACTAGGCGTAAAAAACTTGACCTTAAATACGGTTGAAGACTTCGACCGCATCCTTCCTGTCTACATCACAGGGGAGCAAAAGGACGCCCAAGCGATATTCTCATACATGGACAAGGCAATAGCGAAGGCGACCAAAGTAATACGGGCGCACTCCATGTACATCAAAAAACAAGAGAAGAACCAATATATTGACGACTGCTATATGATGATGGGTAAAGCCAGATTCTACAAGCGGGAGTATTCGGAGGCGATTGAGGTTTTTAATTTTATCATCACGCGCTTCGAAGGAACGGAAGCATTCTATGAGGCACATTGGTGGCTGGCCCGATCGTATTTGGGTCAAAAAAGCTACGACAATGCCCTGTATAGCCTAGACTTGATAGACGGCAAAGCGGAGGTTCCGAAGTGGTTGAGGCATGAATTGTATGCCGTGTATGCGCAAATACACTACGAGCAGGAGCTTTGGGAGCCCGCCCTAGACTTTATGCTAAAAGCCTACAGCCAAGAGCCGAAAAAAGAAAAGCGCATGCGCTATTCGTTTATTTTAGGTCAGTTGTATCAAGCACAAGGAAGTTGCAACCGAGCCATTCGCTATTACGGCGACGTGCTCAAACTAAATCCCACTTATACCTTTGAATTCAATGCAAAGATAAAGCGCGCCTTGTGTGTAGACCGCTACAACAAAAACAACAAAGCCATTGCTGAGTCGCTGCTGGAAATGCTTGAAGACCCAAAAAATGACGAATACAAAGATCAGATATACTATGCCTTGGGCGAGCTTTCGTACGGAAGCG
The DNA here is from genome assembly GCA_964490025.1 of uncultured Cryomorphaceae bacterium. Lineage (GTDB taxonomy): Bacteria > Bacteroidota > Bacteroidia > Flavobacteriales > ECT2AJA-044 > CAZBBV01. The sequence goes on from CAZBBV010000004.1 coordinate 3,391, forward strand.
CAGACATAGACCAAGCGCTGGATTATTTCAAGCTTAGCGCTCAAACAAGTGTGGTAAACGACAAGCAAAAAGCGGTGGCCTACCTCCGTGTTGGCGAAATCCTTTTTGACGAAATGAAGTACTTGCCCGCCAAAGCCTACTACGACTCGGCCATGATGTTTCTGCCACAGACTTATCCGGGCTATGCGGACATCAAAACACTGAACGAAAACCTGAGCGAGCTTACCGACAATTTGGTGCTTATTCAAACCGAAGACAGCCTGCAGCTGCTGGCCAACATGAAAGAATCGGATAGGAACCGAGTGATAGACAACTACATCAATGAACTGAAAGCCGAAGAAGCCCGCAAAAAGCAGGAAGAACAAATGGGCTTCAACCAGCAAATGACCATTGACAACCAGAACCGCGATAGAAATCAAGGCGGAACCCAAACCGGAGCTTGGTATTTCTATAATCCCTCAACGGTGAGTATCGGCTTTCAGGACTTTGTGCGCGTGTGGGGCAATCGGAAATTGGAGGACCATTGGCGCCGGAAAAACAAATCGGTGAATGAAGACCTTGACAATGCGGAGGAAGAAGTGGAAATAACCGTTGGCGACTCCACCATTGTGGCCAACAAATACGACAGAGAATACTACCTGCGCTTTATTCCACTCACAGAAGAGGCTATGGCTGCTTCGCATGAAAAGATAAAGACGGCGCTGATCAATGTGGGCGTGATTTACAAGGAGAAGCTTGAAAATATGCGGAAGTCTGCCGAGGCCTTCGAAGAGCTTATCAAACGTTATCCTGACGTGCAGGAAAAAGACCGCATCTACTTCAACCTTTACCGGGTATTCGCCTCCTTGGGCTACAAACCCGAATCAGAGAAGTACAAAAAGCTATTGATTGATGAATTTCCCAACAGCGAGTACGCACAGCTGATTACCGATCCTGACTACGCAAGAAAAAAAGAAGCCACAGAGAACCAAGCGTCAAAGTACTACGCAGAGTGCTATCAATATTATGGATCGGGCAACCACAAGAAGGTGTTGCAAATGACTCCAGTTGCGCCAAAGAACTTCCCGGGAGACAAACTCCTTCCAAAATTCGCGTTGCTCGAGGCGCTGAGCACCGCTTCAAAAGGAAAAGATGCGCTGGTGGCCAAGCTGCGTGAAGTAGTGGCGTTGTATCCCACTACGGAAGAAGCCACTGAGGCAAGAAACATGATAGCTTTTTTCACCGGCGAAAAGGTGAACGAAGCAGACGGGACCACAGAAGAAGAGGTAAAAGGCGAGGAAGAGAAAAAAGAATTGGACATCAGCATGTTTTCCGACAAGCTCGATCAGCAACACTTCTATATCCTATTGGTACCTGCAAAAGGTCTAAACCTAAATGCCCTTAATTCGGCGCTATCTGATTTCAACAGTCAGTTTTTCAGTATGGAAAACCTGAATGTGAAGGCCTTATTTCTGGACCAAAACACCCAGATGATCACCATTAGAACCTTTGCCAAAACGGATAAAGCGAAGGCCTACTATCAAGCGATCAAAGACGATCCGGGCATAAAAGGCATTATCGGCGACGTGCCTTATCATCAGTTTCTTATTTCTCTTGAGAACTTCAACATATTCTACAAAGAGAAGAACACGGAGGCCTACCTACATTTCTTCAACAAGTACTACAAGAACTGACAAACCAATGGTTCTTTCTATCTCTTAAGTATTTGGTTGCTTGGGGTTTCCTAATTGCTATATTTGCCTTCCTCATACCTAAGCAGTTATAACTATGATGAACAAGTCCAAATCTTCGCTTGAGCCCATGGAACCGGCTAGAAACCGCATTGGGCCTACTACAAAAATTAAAGGAGACCTTATTAGCGACGGCAATTTCAGAATTGACGGCCTAGTTGAAGGCACCATCATTACCCAAGGTCGCGTAGTAGTTGGCCCTACCGGAGTGATAACCGGCGAGGTAAGTTGCAAAAACGCAGATGTGGAAGGTTCGATAAAAGGTAAGCTTAAGGTAGATGAGCTGCTCACACTCAAAGCCACGGCCAAAATTCATGGCGATATCGTAGTAGATAAAATCTCCATAGAGCCAGGGGCTGTTTTTGCCGGAACATGTCAAATGGGGGCCATGGTAAAAGACATCAAACATGCCGAGCGCAAATCCCTCTCCGACCAAAAAGAAGAAAAAACAGCTTGACAATTACCTCCGCTTTAGCGGCTTAGGCTTTCAGATGCTGGCCATTATTGGGCTGGCCACTTGGTTGGGCGATTATATAGACAGCAAGCAATCGCGCGACTTTCCTTTGTTCACTGTTGCTCTTTCTCTCCTCGGCGTCTTCGCCGCTCTTTATTTGGTATTTAAGGAAGTAAATAAATCTGACACCGATTGAATCAATCCGTTAAATCGCTGACCATTTTTGGCGCCATACTCCTCGGTCTTTGCCTAGCCTTAGGGCATTATGCCTTTTCGCTGCCGGTAGAAATGCTGGCCAAGCCCGTTGTTTTCATTTTTCTTCTTTTTCTGCTCAGCGCATTCGGATTGAATGTGGTAGCCCGTATCGATCAGGAAAAAGTTGGCTTCGCTTTTATGGCCTCTTTCCTCATCAAGATGAGCCTCACCATTGTTTTCCTGTTGATCATCTTGCCTAAGGAAGGTGATTTGAGAAAACCGATTGCCCTTTTTTCTGTGACTTACTACTTTATCCTATTGCTTTTTCAGGCTGGGGGTTTGTATCGCCGCCTTATGCGATAATGCCGCCTTTTTTCGATCTAAAAACGAAGGGGCAAGCCGCTTTTTTTTTCCACCTGAATAACTACATTTGCAGCGATTTTTAGGAGGGGTAATTTCAGTATAGAATGACATCATTTTCAAAGACTTTTACACACCTGTTAGTGCTACTGGCCGCTTTCTGCTTGCCATTGGTTTCTCCGGCACAGCACGGCCATGAAGAACATGCCGATCATCAGCATGAAATGACAGAAGAAACGTCTGCCAATCTTCATGAAGAAGATGAAAAATTCAATCCAACAGATGTGATCATGCATCACATTGCCGACGGACACGATTGGCATTTGTTCGATTGGAAAGGACATGCGGTTTCAGTGCCGCTTCCGGTAATTCTTTACACAGACAATGGTCTTAAAACCTTCATGTCGTCTGCCTTTCATCATGACGATATGGGCATGCACCCACACGACGGCTTCGTGAAATACCACGGTAAAATATACTACGCCAATGCCGAGGCTGATGCACACGGAAGCTACATCAGTTACGACGAACAGCACCACCCCACCAATGCCAAGCCGCTTGACTTTTCTATTACAAAGAATGTGGCCAGCATGTTTGTGAGTGTCATGATTATCCTCATGATTTTTATTGCCACAGCTAGAAACTATACGCGCAACTCCGGTGCTCCCAAAGGAATTGCCGCCTGGATGGAGCCCCTTATCATTTTCGTTCGCGACGACATTGCGCGACCAAACATTGGACACAAGTATGAGAAGTTCATGCCTTACTTGCTTACAGCTTTCTTCTTTATTTGGTTCAACAACCTTTTGGGATTGATTCCAATCATTCCGGGTGGCGCCAACTTAACCGGAAACATTGCCGTGACTTTGACCTTGGCTTTCTTCACTTTAGTGTTGACCAACATTAACGGAAACAAGGACTACTGGAAACACATTTTTGCAACTCCCGGCGTTCCGGTGTGGTTATACCCCATCATGATTCCGGTGGAATTGATTGGTATTGTTACAAAGCCTTTTGCCTTGATGATTCGTCTTTTCGCCAACATCACAGCCGGACACATTGTAATCCTGAGTTTGATCTCTTTGATTTTCATTTTCAAAAGCGTGGCAATGGCCGCAGTATCGGTGCCATTTGCTTTGTTTATCTCGGTACTTGAGTTGCTGGTTGCAGCACTTCAGGCCTATATTTTTACCATGCTTTCTGCTTTGTTTATCGGTTCGGCCGTAGCGGAGCACGAGCATCATTGATCGCGGATTTTTTTGTTTAACTATATATAAACCCCATTTTATGGAAACTATGATGCCAGCAGCAATCGGAGCAGGACTAGCCGTAATCGGTGCCGGAATCGGTATCGGTCGTATCGGTGGATCGGCTATGGATGCTATCGCTAGACAACCAGAAGCTACAGCAAAAATTCAAACAGCTATGATTATCGCCGCCGCTTTGGTGGAGGGTGCAGCGCTATTTGCAATTGTAGCCTCTTTGATCTAAGCAAAAGAGAAAGAAGGGCTCGCGGGAGGTTGTCCTAACGGCCCTTTTTCTTCAATTCATTGTAAAAATCGCTTTATACATAATATATAGATGGAACTAGTAACCCCCGCAATCGGATTAATATTCTGGACCACCGTTACCTTCATCATCCTTTTGGTGTTGTTGCGCAAGTTGGCTTGGAAGCCCATTTTGAATGCCGTTAAAAGCCGAGAGCTTTCTATTGAAGAAGCCCTTCAATCGGCTGAAAAGGCGCGCAAGGAAATGGAAAATCTTACTGCCGACAATGAGCGCATACTTCGTGAAGCGCGCGGCGAAAGAGAACAAATTCTAAAAGAAGCCCGTGAAATGAAAGACGGCATTCTAAACGAAGCCAGAGAAGCCGCTAAGAAAGAAACAGAGAAAATGCTTCAAATAGCGCGCGAAAGCATCCAAAACGAGAAAATGGCCGCTATTACTGATTTGAGAAACTCCGTGGGTCAGTTGTCGCTGGAAATTGCTTCGAAAATATTGAAGAGCGAGATCAACACGCCCGAAAAACACAATGCGCTGATTGAGGAAATGGTGAACAACGCCAACCTTAATTAACCCGAGCCCATGAGTTCACTAGCCACATATCACAGATATTCAGGAGCCTTAATTGGTTTAGCTCAAGAGAGGAACATTCTCGAGGAGGTAAAAAACGACATCCTGCTTATAGACGAAACCATTCGGAATAGTCGCGAGCTGCGCCAAATGATTAAGAGCCCCATTGTTCGTATTGAAGAAAAGCTAAAAGTGCTGACGGCCATCTTTGGCGAAAGAGTACAACACCTTACAAAGGAGTTTGTGGTGCTGCTGGGGAAGAAAAACCGGGAGCAAGACCTTCCGGGAATCTGTCGCGCCTTTATGGAACAGTACCGTGAAATAAATGGAATCCATCAAATGAAGATTACCACCGCTTCGCCTCTGCAAGCCAATGTTCGTGAGCATTTGGTAGCCTTGGTGAGCAAACGTGTGGGTGCCAAGTCGCTGGAAGTAACCGAAATGATCGATCCGGAAATTATTGGAGGTATCGTTTTGGAAATGGACAACCAAAAATACGAGGCCAGCCTGCGTGGCGACCTTGCCAAACTGAAAAAAGAATTCGAATTAAACCTTTATTTAAAAGACTACTAAGATGGCTCAAATAAACCCTGCAGAAATTACTGCAATTCTGCGCGAGCAGCTGGCCGGACACAAAACGGCCGCTCAACTAGAAGAAATAGGAACAGTGCTTCAGGTGGGTGATGGTATTGCCCGCGTTTATGGCTTGGACAATGTTCAGTCAGGCGAACTTATCGAATTCCAAAACGGCCTACAGGGTATCGTTTTGAACCTCGAAGAGGACAACGTAGGAGCCGTACTTCTTGGGCCTTCTACCACCATCAAAGAAGGCGATACCGTAAAGAGAACCAAGATGATTGCCTCTGTAAAAGTGGGCGACGGATTGGTTGGTCGGGTAATCGACACTTTGGGAAACCCTATTGACGGAAAAGGCCCGATTGCCGGCGACTTGTTCGAAATGCCTTTGGAGCGCAAAGCGCCGGGGGTTATCTACCGCCAGCCGGTAAATGAGCCATTGCAAACAGGTGTTAAAGCTATTGACGCCATGATTCCAATCGGTCGTGGCCAACGTGAGTTGATCATTGGCGACCGCCAAACCGGTAAATCGACCGTGGCGATTGACACCATCATCAACCAAAAAGAGTTTTTCGACAGAGGCGAGCCTGTATTCTGCATCTATGTGGCCATTGGCCAAAAAGGATCGACTGTAGCCGGTATCGTGAAGCACCTGGAAGAAAAAGGAGCAATGGACTACACCATTATTGTGGCTGCCAATGCTTCTGACCCTGCGCCAATGCAGTTCTACGCACCATTTACCGGTGCAGCCGTCGGCGAATATTTCCGCGATACAGGCCGTCCTGCTCTAATAGTTTATGATGACCTTTCGAAGCAAGCTGTTGCTTACCGCGAAGTATCGCTTCTTCTTCGTCGCCCTCCGGGACGCGAAGCCTATCCCGGTGACGTATTCTACCTACACTCGCGCCTGCTGGAGCGTGCAGCCAAAATCAACGATTCCGACGCCATTGCACAGCAAATGAACGACCTGCCCGAAAGCATTCGCCATAAAGTAAAAGGTGGTGGTTCGTTGACTGCCCTTCCTATTATTGAAACACAAGCAGGTGACGTATCAGCCTACATTCCAACCAACGTAATCTCTATTACGGACGGGCAGATATTCTTAGAATCAAACCTGTTCAACGCCGGTATTCGTCCGGCCATCAACGTAGGTATTTCGGTATCGCGTGTGGGTGGAAATGCGCAGATCAAATCCATGAAAAAAGTGGCCGGTACCTTGAAGCTCGACCAGGCGCAGTACCGTGAATTAGAGGCCTTCTCTAAGTTTGGCTCTGACCTAGATGCCGCCACCATGGCCGTTATCGAAAAAGGAAAACGCAACATGGAGATATTGAAGCAAGCCGAAGGATCGCCGCTTACGGTAGAAAACCAGATTGCTATTATCTATATCGGAACCAAAGGCCTTTTGGGTAAAGTTCCTGTGAACAAAGTGAAGGAGTTCGAAAAGAGCTATCTGCTTTATTTGAACAACAAGCACAGAGACACGCTTGACCAATTGAAAAAAGGTGTAATCAATGACGAAATCACCTCAGTGTTGGAAAAAGCTGCTGCTGAAATCGCTTCAAACTATTAATGAAAATGACGATCAGGAGCGGGCTTGCCTGCTCCTGATTTTCTTCGAATAAAAAAAGGCAAATGGCAAACCTGAAAGAAATACGCGGCAGGATTACTTCCATCTCGTCGACCATGCAGATTACCAGCGCCATGAAAATGGTGTCGGCTGCCAAGCTGAAACGCGCTCAAGACGCCATTCAGCAGATGCGTCCATACGCCGAAAAACTTCAGAACATCCTTTCAAATCTCAGCGCCAGCCTCGACTCAGGTGAAGGCCAATTTAGCACCCCTAAAAGAAAAGGACGGGCATTGGTAGTGGTGATTACCAGCAATCGCGGCTTGTGCGGTGCTTTTAATTCTTCTGTAATAAAAGCGGCACTGGCCTACGAAGCCGACATGACCGAAGGAGTTAAAGTCGATTACCTGTGTTTGGGTAAGAAAGGATTGGATTTTCTTAGAAGGAGAAACTACTCAATAGCAGGAGAGCAGAACAAAATTTGGGAAAACCTGAATTTTGATCATAGCTCAGAGATTGCGCAAGGCATCATGGACGATTTCTTGGCAGGTAAATATGAAAATGTGGTTTTGGCCTACAACAGCTTCAAGAATGCTGCATCACAAGTGGTGAAAGTAGAGCAATTCTTGCCTGTGGAGATGCCCAAAGACGCCAAGAGCACCGGTGAATACCTATTTGAGCCCGATAAAAAGGAAATCGTAGAGCAATTGATTCCTCAATCATTGAAGACCCAATTGTTCAAAGCTCTGCTCGATTCGCAAGCAAGTGAGCACGGCGCGCGCATGACCGCCATGCACAAAGCCACCGATAACGCTAAGGAACTGAAGAAAGAGCTTTCGCTCACCTACAACAAGCTGCGACAGGCTTCCATCACCAACGAAATCCTTGAGATAGTAGGCGGTGCAGAAGCCCTTAAAAATTAATACACACTTCCTTGAATAAGAAAACCCCGCCCGACGGGGTTTTTTTATTTTCGACAAAATATTCCCGCAATGATGAAGAAGATACTTTTTGCCCTACTCTCCACTTTCTTACTGATTTCCTGCGCCAAGATTGAAGTCTTCCACAGCGCTGTAGAAAACCCGAAACTCGACAGCTACACCACCTTTAGCTTTCTGAGTTGGGACACAGGAATAAGCAAATTTCTAAATGAAGAGGATGAAGAAAAGCTTCAAAACCTCATAAGAAAAGAGTTTGAAAGCAGAGGACTGGCCTACACTCGATCAGGTAAAGGCGATATACACATTGGCGTTCATATTCTATTCAAAACCCCCAAGGGTAAAGAAATGTATGTGGAATACCACGAGCAAAATGCTGCAGGCTATAACTACTCCGATACCTTGTTTTATGGAAATCCGGCAAGTGAGGTGGACCGCCCGGTGGGCACATTGATCATAGATGTGTTCGATCGGAAAAGCAAAACACTCCTGTGGCAAGGTGGTGCTGTAGGCATCATTCAGGCTGGTACAGGAGGGCCCGAACCACTCATGGAAAAAGCCATAACCAAGGTGTTTGAGCTTTATCCTGCTGCGCCAATCAAGAATACCAAGAAGTAAAGATGTACGAATTTCACTCAGATAAAGAGCGCTATTTCGACATGCAGCGACGCACTGCTGCAGAGCATATCCTGCCTTTTTGCGCAAGCGAAATGCCCTCGGGTCCGTGGCGCGTGCTTGAAATTGGGTGCTCGGAAGCGGGTGTTTTAAAGGCTTTTACAGACGCCGGCCACATTGGATTCGGTATTGAGCTCGACGAAAAGCGGCTAATAAACGCAAGGAAATTTATGGCCGCTGAGCTGGAGGATGGAAAGGTTCAGTTTCTGAATAAGAACATCTACGACGTGGATGTGGAAAAAGACTTGAATGGCACTTTCGACCTTATTGTACTAAAAGATGTTATAGAGCACATACCAAATCAGGAAGTGTTCATCCCAATGCTGCGAGATTTTCTTAGCCCGGGCGGTAAAATATTCTTCGGCTTTCCTCCTTGGCAGATGCCTTTTGGCGGCCATCAGCAGATGAACAAGAGTAAATTTCTTGCCCGACTACCTTATTACCACCTTTTGCCTAGAGGGATGTATAAAGGAGTGCTCAAACTTTTTAAGGAAGATGAAGGGAGGATAGAACACCTCTTGGAAATAAAAGACACAGGCATAAGCATGGAGCGCTTTGAGCGCATTGCCAAAAAGGACTTCAAAATCCTAAAGCGAACCGTTTATTTGACCAACCCTATCTACGAGTACAAGTTTGGATTGAAACCCCGAAAGCAGCTGGGCATTATAGCGGCAGTCCCCTACTTGCGTGACTTTCTAAGTACATGTACGTATTATTTGATTTCGCCCTAACGTGGCAAATTTTTTGACCTAATGGCGCTTCATATGACACTACGCGCTCGAATATTTATCTCCATGATTGCGGTGATCGTGACCAGCTCCATTTTTATGGCGTTGATAACGATCTACCACTTTAAGAAAGAAAATGAGGCCTACCACCAAGAGCGTCTGGAAAGAAAAGAAGAGGCCATCCGATCGAGCATTGACTACTTGATGTGGCAAAACGAGGTGGTGCAAAATCCCGATTCAATCGTTAAGGTATTCGACGAAAAAATCTGCGAAATAGCAGATGTAAACAACCTCAACGTCAACATTTACAGCCTTGGTGGCGATCTGCTCATCACCTCCGATCCCGAGACATTCGAGATCATGAATCCTTCTGACAAAATTGGTGATTCGCTTCTTAAGGAACTTTCTACCGGCAGCAACAGAATCGTTAAAGAGATGGAATCCGACACTGCTACCTTGCATTCCACATACAGCTATATAAAGAATTCGCATAGCGACCCCGTAGCCATTATCAATATACCGTACATCCAAACAGACACCTACCACAAACACGAGTTGCGCGAATTCCTCAAATCGCTTGCGCAAATTTATCTCCTGCTCATCATAGGCACCTCACTCTTGGCCTATTTCCTTTCTAATGGCATCACAAAATCGCTGGCTACCGTGAGTGCTCAATTCCGAAAAATTGACATCCAGAATAAAAACCAGCACATAGAATGGAAAAAAACCGACGAGATTGGAACACTGGTTAGCGCCTACAACCGAATGGTGGACGAACTGGATGAGAGCGCTGAAAAACTCGCCCAATCTGAACGTGAAATGGCATGGAGCAAGATGGCCAGGCAGATAGCCCATGAAATTAAAAACCCGCTTACACCAATGAAACTGAGTGTTCAGCAACTGCAACGCACGCTCAGAAAGGAAGATGAAAACTGGAATGAAAAACTCGACGCCTTTACCAAGGCAATGATTGAGCAGATTGATACCCTGTCAAATATTGCCACTTCGTTTTCGAACTACGCCAGCCTGCCGGGCTTGCGCAAGGAAACTTTCGCGCTTTATGATTTGCTCTCCAGCTCTATTGAGCTTTTTGACCATGCCACAGTACACCTTGATGCGGATGACGAAGCAAAAAAATTGTTGGTGCATGCAGACCGAGAACAGCTAATCCGGGTGATGAACAATTTGTTGAATAATGCCATTCAGGCTGCAAAGGAAAATGAGCATACTGAAATAGTCGTTTCCTTGGTACGAGAGCATGATTTTGGAGTAGTAAAAGTGAAGGACAATGGCATTGGAATTCCCAACGATCGCTTAGAAAAGATTTTCGAACCCGATTTTACCACCAAAACATCCGGGACGGGTTTGGGGCTGGCCATTGTGCGCCGTATTGTTGAGAATTGTGATGGAAAAATTACCGTAGAAAGCACCGAAGGCGTGGGCTCATGTTTTACCTTCCGCCTTCCCCTCGTCTGAGGATATTTTTCATTCTTTTACGGTAAACAATTCGCTATGGAACTAAAAACGCTGGCCGCCAACCTACAAGAAGGCATACTTACCATTACCATCAACCGTCCCGAACAGCTCAACGCACTGAACACCGCTGTGTTTGACGAATTGCGTTTAGTATTCGAAGATGTGTATCAAAACCCGAACATTCACGGGGTAATCATCACCGGATCGGGAGCCAAGGCTTTTGCTGCCGGTGCAGATATCAAAGAATTTTCTCAATTCAATGTAGAGCAAGGCAAACACCTGAGTAAAAATGGCCATGACGTGTTTTTCATTATTGAAAACGCTCCTGTGGCGGTAATTGCTGCTGTCAATGGTTTCGCCTTAGGAGGCGGATGTGAATTGGCCATGGCCTGCCATCTGCGTATTGCCTCTTCGAATGCGAAATTCGGCCAGCCGGAGGTGAATCTCGGACTCATTCCTGGATATGCCGGTACCCAGCGCCTGGTACAACTGATTGGAAAAGGAAAGGCCCTTGAGTTGTTGATGACCGCTGACGCAATAGGTGCCGAGCAGGCCCTACAGCTGGGCTTGGTGAACCATGTGGTGGAACTCGAAGAACTACTTCCATTTAGCCGGCAGCTGCTACAGAAAATCATGTCAAAATCGCCTGAGGCGGTGGCACGCGTAATTCGTGCGGTAAATGCCCACTTCACTGAAGGAGTGGATGGTTTCGACCGCGAAGTGGTGCTTTTTGGCGAGTGCTTCGGAACGGCAGACTTTTCCGAAGGCGTGTCTGCCTTTATGGAAAAACGAAAGGCCGAGTTTAGAAAATAATCGCTAGAACAACAGCATGAACCCTATTCGGAGCTTAGTTGGGCAAACGGCCATTTACGGCGTAAGCAGTATTGTGGGGCGCTTGCTCAATTTTTTTCTAGTTCCGCTCTATGCCCTTCAATTTACCACCGCCGAGTATGGACAGGTAACCGATCTGTATACGCTCACCGTTTTTCTTCTGGTGGTGCTTACCTACGGTATGGAAACCACATTGTTTCGCTTTCTGGAAAAATCGCACGACAAAACCGCTGTTGGTTCTACAGCATTCACGAGCCTGTTAATTAGCGCATTGCTTTTTCTTTCGGTCGTGTGGCTATGGAAAACGCCCATTGCCAATGCACTGCGCTACCCCGATCATGCAGAATACATTGTTTGGTTTGCCCTCATCCTTGCCCTCGACGCCATTACGGCCATACCCTTTGCCTGGCTTCGCGCCAAGGAACGCGCAGCGCGATTTGCCTTTGTAAGGCTCAGCAACATAGGGATCAATATCGGCCTCAATCTTTTCTTCATTCTACTTTGCCCTTGGTTGGCCGAATCGGGCATAGGCGAAAGTTGGCTCCACGTGGTCTACAATCCTGCTATAGGAGTAGGATATATCTTCATTTCCAATTTGGTGGCCTCAGCAGTCTCCCTCCTTTTGCTGCTTCCCGAAATTAAAAAGTTTAAAATTTCCATCAACCCCATGCTTTGGCGATCTATGATGGTGTACGCACTACCGCTACTTTTCGCAGGATTTGCCGGCGCCATAAACGAAGCCGCCGATAGGCAATTGCTCAAATACCTCCTGCCGAAAGACGAGGCATTCAGCCAACTGGGTGTGTACGGCGCGTGCTACAAGCTCTCCATTTTCATGACCCTTTTTATTCAAGCTTTTCGATACGGGGCAGAGCCTTTCTTCTTTTCATATTTCAAAAATGAAAATGCCCGGCTGGTTTATGCCCGAATCATGGATTACTTCCTGCTGGCCATGTGCGTCATTTTTGTTGGGCTCAATGTTTTTCTCGAGCCAATTGCGCGTGTTTTTTTGCCCAATCCGGCCTACCGAGAGGGGCTATTTGTGGTTCCCATCCTGCTCTTAGCCAATCTTTTCCTTGGCCTCTACCTCTATCTTTCGGTTTGGTACAAGCTATCGGATCAGACAAAATATGGCGCTTACATTTCCCTTTTCGGAGCCTTTTTGACCATTGTGCTCAACCTGTGGTGGATACCGCTGTGGGGCTATGCAGGCGCCGCTTGGGCCACCCTGGCAGCATATGGCGCCATGATGATGATCTCTTATTTCCTTGGACAACGAAAATTTCCAATTCCGTATAAGCTACAGAAAAACATGTTGCTGCTTGCCGTGTCCATAGCCATAGTGGTAATTTCTCGTTTCTTGTTGCCGGGAAATATGCTGTTCAGCGCCTTTGTATTGGCTATCTTCGCGGCCTTTGTATTCTGGTTAGAAAAACCACTTTTTCTGGCCCTGATGAAGAGAAAATAAGATGCAGGTAAAGATCAAGAACCTATCGGGCTTTCCGTTACCAAAATATGAAACTGAGCACAGCGCAGGCATGGATTTGCGTGCCAATATTTCTGATCCAGTGACACTTTCAAGCTTGGAACGACGGCTTATCCCCACGGGCTTGTTTCTTGAAATTCCCCCGGGTTACGAAGCGCAAGTGCGACCGCGAAGCGGAAACGCGCTGAAAAAAGGTTTGACGGTGCTTAACAGTCCGGGTACTATAGATGCCGACTACCGAGGAGAAATTGGGGTGATTCTCGTAAACCTCAGCAGTGAAAAAGTAGATATATTGCCCGGAGACCGCATAGCCCAGCTCGTCTTTGCACGGCACGAAAAAGCAGTATTAAGCGTTGTGGAGGAGCTCGGAGCAAGTGAACGAGGAGCGGGGGGATTTGGATCTACAGGAAAAAAGTAAAAAGTATGCGCATTATTGTACCCATGGCCGGCCGCGGCTCTAGATTAAGGCCACACACCCTTACCACCGCAAAACCATTGCTGCCCATTGCAGGCAAGCCTATCGTGCAGCACTTGGTAGAAGATATCGCTTCAATAGTGAAAGAAGATATTGAAGAAATCGCCTTTGTAATCGGCGATTTCGGTGCTGAAGTAGAGCGACAACTCATTGAGTTGGCTGAGAAAGTTGGCGCCAAGGGCAAGATTTACTATCAAGACGAACCACTTGGCACTGCACACGCCATTATGTGCGCCGCGCCGTCGCTTTCCGGACACACCGTTATTGCCTTCGCCGACACCTTGTTTCGGGCCGATTTTACCATGGACCACGAAAAAGATGGGGTGATTTGGGTAAAACAAGTAGACGATCCGTCGGCTTTTGGTGTAGTACAACTTGGCGACAACGGACAGATCATTGAGTTTGTGGAAAAACCGGAATCCTTTGTTTCTGACCTGGCCATCATTGGCATCTACTTCTTCAAAGATGGTGAGAACCTGCGTAAGGAGATTCAATATTTGTTGGACAACAACATCAAGGTGAAAGGAGAGTTTCAACTTACCTCGGCCTTGGAAAACATGAAGGAGAAGGGTAAGGTCTTCGTTCCGGGAAAAGTGAACGACTGGATGGACTGTGGCAATAAGGATGTGACTGTTGAAACCAACGGAAAGATATTGAACTACCTAAAAGATCAGGACTTGATAAGTCCTTCTGCATCCATTGTGAATAGCCAGATTATCCAGCCATGTTTTATTGGTGATAATGCCCGAATTGAAAATTCTACCATAGGGCCAAATGTATCGGTGGGCAATGGCACTATTATAGAGCGCTCCACTATAGACAACAGCATTATCATGGAAAATTCAACCATTCTGAATGCCGATTTGACCAACAGCATGATTGGAAACCATGTAAAATACAACGGTAATCACCGGGAAATAAGCCTAGGCGATTACAGCCAATTCAAATAAAATGATTCGATTATTTCTCATCTCTCTTTTTGTTTTTCCACTGCTCGTGGGCTGTGGCGCCATGAATAAAGCAGACGCGCCAAAAGGCAACGAAAGGGTGATGAACCCTGAAGAGCGGCGCAAATTTGACGAAATGTTTTTCGAGGGAATTAAGCTCAAGAGTCTGGAGAAATACGACAAGGCTTTACAGCAGTTTATGGGATGCCTTCGGATGGACGGCGGCAATGATGCTGTGATGTATGAAATCGCACAGCTGTATTATATTACGGGAAATATGACCCAAGCGGAGAATTTTGCAAAAGCCGCTACCAGCATCAACAAAGAAAACAAGTGGTACTTCTTCTTGCTGGCTTACATCTACGAAAAGACACAAAACTTTCAGGCACAAAAAGGAGTATACGAGCAGTTGTTGATTCTCGACCCCAACAATCCCGATCTGTACCTGGACCTTGCTTTTTGCCAAATACAACTAAGCGATTACAGCGGCGCACTTAAAACCTACAACAAACTGGAAAAGATGATGGGTATTTCAGAAGAGATATCCATTCAGAAAAAGCTGCTATACATACGCATGGGAGACGTGGAGAAAGCCGCTAAAGAAATTCAAAACCTGATTGCAGCATACCCGGATGAGGTTCGTTACTACATATATCTCGCCGAGCTGTATGAACTGAATGGCTACGACAAAAACGCGGAAGAGGTGTATGCTCAAATACGCGCCATGAATAGCAACTCCTCAGAAGTGCACATGGCCATGGGCGACTATTACACGCGAAAAAAGGGGTTTGAGGCTGCCCTGGAGGAATACGCCATTGGCTTTGCAGACAGCGACATCAATATCGATCGAAAAATCCAAGTTTTGCTGGAGTATTATAACCTGACGCAGCGCGATAAGAGCCTTTTGCCCAAGGTGATGGAATTGGGGGAAATCAATTGTTTGGCACATGCCGAAGACCCGAAATCGTGGGCCGTGATGGGCGATTTCTACGCGAGAGAAAGCAAGAAAGAAGAAGCAAGAAGCATGTACAAACAGTCCATAGCTATGGGCGGAAACAAGCTCTTGATCTGGAATCAGGTTTTGTACCTCAACCTAGAGCTGAAAGACTACAAGCAACTGGTAGAGGACAGCAAGGAGGCCATTGAAATTTTTCCGAACGAACCTTTTATGTATCTCATGAACGGCTTTGGCCATTATGAACTAAGGCAATACGACCAGGCTATTGATATCATGGTAGAGGGCAGCGATTATGTGATTGATAACAAAGCCCTCAAGGCACAATTCTACAGCACCATTGGCGAATGCTATTATCGAATTGGCGACCATCCGAACAGCGACAAATACTTCGACAAATGCTTATCGGAAGACCCAAATAACGTTTTGGTGCTAAACAATTATGCCTATTACCTAAGCCTTCGGAATGAAAAACTAGAGCAGGCCGCAGAAATGAGCGCCAAATGCAACCGCCTAGATCCGAACAATGGTACGTATCAAGACACATATGCCTGGGTGCTTTTCAAACAAGGGAAATATGAGGATGCTTTGGTGTGGATAGAGAAAGCCATTTCGAATGGCGCCGGTGGCTCGGCCGTGGTGGTAGAACATTACGGCGACATTCTGTATCAACTAGGGCGAAAGGAAGATGCGCATGCGCAATGGAAAAAAGCAAAAGAACTAGGTGAAGGATCTGACAAACTCAACGAAAAAGTATTGTATGGCAAGTTCGTGGAGTAAAATAGCCTTTGTCATTCTATTGTCTCTGCTGCTGGGCTCTTGCCGAGCAAAGAAGGAAACCATCTTCAAAAGAGATAAGGATCCGCTGGATAGGTCCGACATAAGCACCAAAATGGACGAGCGCTTTTCCGGTTTTGGCGATTACAGCAGCAAGATGAATGTGAAGTATGCCGACAGCAAGCAGTCCATTACTTTTTCCGCCAAGGTTCGCATTAGCCGCGACAGCATTATCTGGATTAGCATTTCGCCCGCCCTTGGCATTGAAGCGCTGCGCGTGATGGCTACCCGCGACAGCGTTTTTTTGATGAATAAAATAGACCGCACCTACTACGCCGGAGACTATCTCTATCTCAAAGAGGTTTTGAAAGCTGATGTCGACTTTCAAATGTTTCAGGGAATATTAACCGGTCAAAGCCTTTTTGCCCGAGAAGACGACGGCTACGAAGTCTATTTCAAAGACGGAATGCTGGTAATAAGCAACATGAACGAAGAAGACGAAGAAAAGCTCCTGGAAGAAAACACAAAAGGTGTTCTTAAGAAGATTATCGTAGACCCCAAAGAGTTTAGTATCCGACAGCAGTTGTTTCAAGATATTGGCGGAAAAAAGGGAATGAAACTAAGCAACAGCAGCCACACCATGGTGGACAACACCCTGTTTGCCGACAAAATTTTTCTCATACTGTTTGATAAAGAAGAAAGCAGCTCGGTAGAGTTGGACGTGTCGGGGATAAAGACCGAAAAAAACCAATCGTTTCCATTCAAGATTCCACCCAAGTATGAGCCCATTCGCTAAATGGTTTGCGATTATTCTCTTTATGCTTCCTTTTTTGTCGCTCGGGCAAAACAAGGAGGAACTGCAGCGCCAGAAAAAGAAGCTTCAAGACGACATTAAGTACACCAACCAATTGCTTGAAGAGACAAGAAAAAACAAGCAAAACTCGGTGAATGACGTAAAAACACTGGATAGAAACATCCAGGTGCGAGAGGAGTTGGTGAAAACAATGGAGAAGGAAATAAAGCTCCTTCAAGGCGATATAGACAAGCAGAGGTCCACCGTCGATTCCCTGAAGACCTACTTAAACGAGCTGAAAGTGCGCTACGCAGAAATGATTGTGCAGGCCTACAAAAGCCGAAACACCTATAGTAGAATAGTATTTATTCTCTCCTCGTCCGATTTTAATCAAGCCTACCGACGATTGCAGTACCTAAAACAAATAAACGCCTATCGTCGCGCACAAGCCGACCTCATAGTAGAACAAAGTGAGCTGCTATTGGAACTCATCACAGCATTGGAACAGCAAGTAAAAGTGAAAGAAGGACTCCTTACTGACAAAGAGCGCGAGCTGATGGACCTTTCGGGAGAAAAAGAGGAGAAAAAAAGAAAGATCACTGAGCTGCAGAAAAAGGAAAAGGAACTGACTGCCACCATAAAGAAGAACCAACAAGCAGCCGAAAAGCTCGACAAGGAAATACAGAAAATAATAGAGGCTGAAATAGCCGCCGCCCGCAAAGAAGCAGAGAAAAAAGGCGATAAAGGCGGAGGCTACGAGCTAACGCCGGAGGCAAAGGAGTTGTCGCAAAACTTTGCAAGCAACAAGGGGCGCCTACCTTGGCCGGTTGAAAAAGGCATTATCGTAGAAGAATTTGGCGAGCATCCGCACCCGGTGCTGCCAGGCATAAAAGTGAGAAGCAATGGAATTGAAATAGCCACGCAAAAAGGCTCGGTGGCAAGGGCTTGCTTTGATGGGGTTGTGAGTGGGGTTGTAGTAATTGGTGGTGCAGGCAAAAGTGTCATTGTTCGCCATGGAGAATACCTTACAGTGTATTCAAACCTTTCGGAGGTATATGTTACCAAAGGTCAGACGATAACAACAAAACAGAACATTGGGCTCATCAATACCGACCCCACGGACGGAAAGACCGTAATGGAACTTCAGCTCTGGAAAAACACAGAGAAGCTAGATCCGGCTCTTTGGATCTACCGTCAATAAGGGATTAAGGACACGCTATCTTGTCTACTCTATTTTGGTGTCTACCGCCTTCAAACTCCGTGTTCAGAAATGTCCTGACCATATCCAACCCTTGCTCAACAGCCACATATCTTGCAGGCATGGCAAGGACATTGGCATTGTTATGTCTTCTGGCTAGCTCTGCTATTTCCTTGTTCCAGCAAAGCGCAGAACGCACACCTTGGTGCTTGTTCACAGTCATATTTATTCCATTTCCACTACCGCACATCACTATGCCCACACCAAGTTCATGGCTATCAATAGCCTCGCCCAGTCCATGGGCAAAGTCAGGATAATCTGCGCTATCAGTAGAGTAAGTTCCAAAATCAATCACGTCACAACCCCTTT
>CAZBBV010000005.1:0-14308 GCA_964490025.1 uncultured Cryomorphaceae bacterium
ACTAGCAGTATGCGGTATTTGCCATTGGGCGAAATAACATTGTCCACTGCATAAACCTCAGCGCCAAAGGTGCCAAAACTGGTGCTGGGCCATCCGGAGAAAATGATGGTGGGCCAGCCGTCAAACTCCAAGCGGGCTGTAGCTCCGGGATGCATGAGTGGCAAGTCCACCGGACGTACGAATATCTCCACCGCCATGTCGTAGGCGCTTGGAAGCAATTCCAATAGCTGGTCGCCAGTTTTGATGTTTTCGCCAATACCGGTTTTGTAAATTTTGGTCACAATGGCATCCTGCGGCGCGGTGATGAAGTACAGCCCCATGCGAATGCTGTAGTTGCTCAGCGTGTTACGCAGCTTGGCAATTTCGGCTTCCACTTCCATTTTGGCACTCACAGCGCCATAGCGCTCTGAGCTCGATTTGGCGATTTTCTCCGCATAGTCGGCCATGATGGCTGAAAGTTCTGTCTTGCTGTTTAAAAATCTATTCTCCGCAGATGTTTTTTTGGCGCGTGCTTCTTGCCATTTCAATGTTTTTTGCTCCAGCTCAAAGCGCGACTCCAATCCTTGATTGAAAAGCGTATCGGCACGCCTGTATTGGATAAAAGAAAGCTCTTCATTCGTGCGGGCAGCCATGGCATCCAGGCTGTCGGCTTCCACCTTTAGCACGGCTTGACTGTACTTGATGTCGCGGTTTCTTTTTAACGCTTCTATTTGCGCATCCAGCGCCTGAATTTTTTCGTCGTAAGCGATTAGCGAGTTTTCCTTCGATACAATTTGCTCACGTGTGCGATTCAATAATTCCGGATCAAAATACTCGTCTTTTATATCTCGTATCTGAACAAGCGTATCGCCTTGCTTCACTGTGTCGCCCTCCATGGCGTACCATTCATGAATTCGGCCGTCAATGGTGCTTTGCAGGCTTTGTCTTCTTTGTTCGGGTCGCAGGGTGGTCACACGGCCTTCGCCACGAACATTCTGTGTCCAAGGAAGGAACAAAATGACCAGACAAAGTGCAATAAGAACATACAGCCAGATGGCGAATTGCTTAATGTATCGCGCTGAAGAAAGCATCTGAAGACTGGTGTAGTCCTCATTCTTTATTTGGTCGCGTATGGTGTTGTCGGATATATTCAGCATAACCTATACATTAAAGCACATTTGAAATTTAGGATCGCTGAGCATTTCCTTGGGTGTGCCTTCTGCGGCAATTTTGCCATTCTCAAGATAGATCACCCGATCACAAATTTCCAGCATGGCACTACGGGTGGTTACAACCACTAGTGTCCAGTCCGTTTGATTCTTGAGGAATTCGATCATTTCATTCTGTGTCTTTTTTTCAACGGCGCTCAGAAAGTCGTCGAGAAGCAGCAATCGTGGTTTGCTGCAGATACTTCTTGCGAATAGAATGCGCTTGATGATGGATCGCGACAACCTTCGTCCGGTAGGAATTATTTCTGTGTCAAACCCTTTATCCAGAGAGGCTATGAAATCGTCGAGCCCTGCATGATGGACCGCCTTTTTTAGGTCGGAAATGCCTATTTCCGGTCTTCCGAGAGAGATGTTTTCTGCCAGTGTGCCATCAAACAGATCTTCTTGGGCAAGGTTGTCGCCAATGTAGTACCTCAAGCTCTGAAGGTTCAGGTTTCCGAGCGGGAGGCCGTTGTAAGTGAGGCTGCCGTCAAAGTCTTCGAACAAGCCGGCAATCATTTGAATCAATGTGCTTTTTCCACTGTCGTTGCCACCGATTATGCCAATTTTTTCTCCTGATTTAATCTTCAAATCTATGTTTGCAAGGCTCGGCAAGCGACGCTCCGGGTATTTGTAGGATAGGCCTTTAAGTTCTACCTGCATTCCCTGCCCATTGTCAATTTCTTCAAATTTTTCGCCTTTGTGTGTTTCCAGCGGCATATCCGTCACTTGGCCCAACTTTTCTAAGCCGGTAAATACTTCGTACACGGTGTCTATGCTCAGGATGAATTTCTCAACCGAGTTTAGGATAAGGATGATGATGATTTCGGCGGCGATAAATTGCCCAATATTGATCTGTCGGTCGATCACCAAAAATCCGCCAATCAGAAGCAGGGCGCCGGTTATGAGCGTCTTGAAACCAATCATATAACCATATTGAGAGACCAAAACCCGGAAATGCTCCTTACGAAACTTCAGGTATTTCTGCACCAATCGATCGGTTTTGGTAAAGGGTAGGGTGGTCTTGCCGGCAAGTTTGAGGGTGTCGAGCACACGGGCAATTTCTTCGAGCCAATGCGCCACTTCGTATTTATATTCAGAACTTTCCAGGCTTGTTTCCAATCCCTTTCTACTGGTAGCGTAGAATATTCCGAAGAGAATAATGAGCAACAAAAGCCCCATTAGGATAAATAGTGGGTGGTAGAAACTAAGCACGATCAGCCCGAAGAGAATCTGGATGGCAGCAGTGGAAAAATCCATCAAGAGTTTCGGCACCCCTTTCTGAAGCGTGAGGGTGTCGAAGAAGCGATTGATGAGTTCCGGTGGATGACTATCGAGCATAGATTCCGTCTTAAATCTAGGAATGCGGTAGGTAAACTCGAATGCAGCACGGGTAAAAATGCGTTGCTGAATAATCTCCGCAATGCTAAGCTGTAGAATTTGAAGTATCCCTGCTGCAACAACACCCAGGATAACAACAGACACCAAAAGCACCCAGCTGGTACTCACTTGTCCGCCCATAATCAGGCTGATGATGGCTTGAATACCGAGTGGTAGCGAAAGGTTTACCAAACCATTGAAAACCGCAAACAGATAAATGAACCCAATATCCTTTCGGTCGGGTTGAAGTAGTTTGAAAAATCTCTTAAAAGGTCTTTTTGGTGCTTCTTGGGGCATGGGTTAGGCTGAAAAATTTTCTCGCAGTGCTAACAACGATTATTCCAAAAGGTTTGCAGAACTAATCGAATACTAAAGGAATGTTCTGGGCGCCCATTACGCGGTCCATTTTTGAAAAAAATAGAGGCGGAACCAGCGCCAAAAGCATCATTCCCGGATAGCCGGTGGGCATCTGTGGGCTTTGTTCAAAGTGTCTCAACACTTGATATTTACGCTGTGGCTGATAGTGGTGGTCGCTATGGCGCGATAGCTCAAAGAGCATGATTCGGCCCAGCGGGTGATCGCTATTCCAAATGTGGATGGGTTTGCTTTTCTCGTAAAGTCTTTCATTCAGCTTGGCGCGCCTAAGTCCGTAGTGTTCAATGTAGTTCACCGTTTCCAGAAGAAGTATTCCGATCAGGGCTGCGGTTAAAAAAGCCAATACGGATTGTAGTCCGAATACGGTATAAATCAAGAGCACAAAAGCAATTTGAACGATTTGAAACCACAACATTTCGTGTTTGAGGGAAAAGAAAGAAAGTCCGTGAGCCCTCCTTTCCATGGCGTTAATTTTCCAAGCCGAGAAATAACCGGTGAATATGGAACGTAGCCAAAAGGCATATATAGACTCGCGATATCTCGCAGAGGCGGGATCTTCAGGAGTGCTTACATTTTTATGATGCCCTTTGTTGTGCTCAACATAGAAATGCTGGTACAAGCTTGTGAGCAGTAGCATCTTAGAAAGAAATCGCTCGCCGGTGGCGGCTCTGTGTCCAAGTTCATGGGCGGCATTTATTCCCAACACGCCGCACAGAATTCCCATGGCCGACACCTTTCCGATCCATTCAGTGGCCGTCCATTCTGCGGAAGCACTTAGAAAAAGGAAGTAGGCGAGAAGGCCGTATTGCACAGGAACAGTGAGGTATAACCACATGTCGAAGATCCGATCTTTGGTAATTTCCTCCTCTTGCAGCTTATCAAAGTTGCGCGCATTGGGCTTAAGGATGAGCTCCACAAGCGGGATAAGTCCAAAAGAAACCAACAAGGCCGTAAAGCTCCACAATCCACTATAGGTAAAGGAAATGAAGGCCGCCAAGGGTATGATGAGAAAAAGTCCGTACTTCAATCTGTTCATTTCATATCTTTTGCATCAAATTTAGACGCATGCGGCGAATAACAAATATTGTCTCCACCTTTCTGCTGCTGTTTTCTGTATTAGGCTGCGAAAAACCCAGTATATACCTAGATGATTACTCTGTGAGCTACACGGTGAATGTGTTCGGAAATGATGTTCCTGACTACACCGTGTCCTATCGCGACCGAAACGGTCAAACGAACATGATGGGCAATCTTGACGAAAACTCTTGGAATTCGCCATTGCTCAAAGGATTCCAAAAAGGCGAATACGTGGAACTCACCGTGAAGTCTTTCACTTTTCAAAATACTTACTTGTTGCGGGTCTATGCCAATGGAAACCTGCTTTTGGAAGAAGAGCTGGTGAACCCTAGTTCGACCTTGAGCCTAAAGGGCTACTTGCCACAATACTAAGGCAGCATATCGAATAGTGCTTCAATCGTTTCTTCAATGTTCATGTACACCTCAGTAATGGTGGCGTCCATCATGTAGCACGGAGCAGTCACAATCTTATTCTTTTCATCCACCAATATTTCCTGAATGGTTTTCATTTCACTTACCGCTCCGGCTGCGTTCATTCCTGCGCTTATTGCAGCTATGTCGTAAGGCGAAGGCTCCTCGGTGCTGCCAACCGTCAGGTGTTCATGAGCATTCAAGCCTTCCAATGCTTTGGCGATCACGGTTGGCCCCATGCACATTCCGGCAATCGGTTTTCCAGCTTTCCACATCTCTTGAATGATGCGCTTCACCTCAGGATCTATGTCGCCATCCGGTCCTGAAAAAGCCCATTTGGTGAGGTTCTTTGCCGCGCCAAATCCGCCCGGAATGGCCAAAGCGTCCATGTCCGCTGCTGATACAGTGCTCAAATCACGAATGTTCCCACGCGCAATGCGGGCACTTTCCACCAGTACATTTCTGGTTTCATCCATCTCATCACCGGTAAAGTGGTTTAATACATGGTGTTGGTCAATGTTCGGAGCCATGGCCACAATTTCGCCACCCCGTCTGTCGATAGCCAAGAAGGTAAACACAGCCTCCTGTATTTCTGAGCCATCAAAAACGCCATTTCCTGAGAGAAGAACCCCTACTTTCATATCACTGCCTTTTGTTTAGAAAAATTTATCTGCCCGAATGTAACAAAAAGCCGTTCGAACCGTCATCTTTGTGGATGGCTATGAAAGTATTTCTTCAAAACTTAACGGACCTACGGCACAGCGCCTTTCGCTTGGCGAACGCTTTACTCAAAAACCGAGAGGAGGCGGAGGATGTGGTGCAAGACATCTTGCTAAAGCTATGGATGCTGAAAGATGAAATGAACGAAGTAGAAAACCTGAAAGCCTATTTACTTCGAATGACCAGAAACATCAGTCTGGATAAGTTGAAAGCCAAGAAAATCAACACAATTTCTCTGGAAGCCATGGAGAGCCAGGCTTATTATTCATTCAGTGTTGAGGAATTGCAAAGCGACCGATACAAAAGAGCTTTGGTAGCCATTTGTGATCTTCCCGAAATGCAACGAACCGTGTTGCAACTGAGGGATGTGGAAGGAATAAGCTACATGGAAATTTCGAACATACTCGAAATGGAAGAAGGCGCTGTGCGTACCAATTTATCTAGAGCAAGGAAAAAGGTGAGAGAAGCATTATTAACTGAAGAAAGGAATGAGCACCGAGAAGCATAAACCGGAACCGGAAGCGTTTTGGGAAGCCGAACTAAGCGAAGCAGATGAAAAAATGTTGCGCGAGGACGCTTGGTATTATAGCAACGAAAAAGCGGACATGCAATCGTACCTGAGGCTAATGAAGCGATTGAAGAACGAAAAGTCGGAACGCGCTGTGCATTTTCTTACTCCCCGTGAGATAAAGCTAAACCGAAGAAAATATATGTGGTTGGCTGTAGCCATGGTGGTGTTGACGGTTGTAGGTATTCAATTGTTTATTCCTGTGAAATGGCCGCAAACAGGCGCTCGATTCGAAATGAAAGACCCAGAATTGGCTTTAATAGAAACCAGAAAGGCGCTACTGCGATTGAGCAAAGCTTTGAATGAGGGAAAGGAAGGGGCAGAACACCTGAAGAAACTAGATGATATAAAACAAGAAATAAGTAAGCACCATGAATAATCCTGTTAAAAGAAGTTCAGCCCTTTTCAGTTTAGCGTTTGCAATGCTCCTTTCTTGGAGCGCTTCGGCGCAATTGTCATCCGATAAACTTTTTGAAGATTTTTATGGCAAGAAAGGGGTTACGTCTTTCGTGATCAACAAGTCCATGCTTCAATTATTTACTGATGCCAGCAGCAGTGAGGACACTAAGGAATTCAAAGATTTGGTGTCGCAAATAGATAAGATTGTAATTATGACTGTGGAATCGGATTCGGAAAGTCCGAACAGATCAGCCGATTTTTACAAGAAAACCAAAGGCGCCATACCCAAATCGTATAAGCAACTGATGCAGGTGAAAAAGGAAACAGAAATGGTGACCATTTATATGGATGAGAAAAACGACAAGATTCGTGAGGTGATTATGCTGATTAGTGAGCCAAAAAACACCGTTTTAATGAGCATTTCAGGCGATATAGACTTAGCTAAACTGGCCGAACTATCAGAGAAAATGAATATTTCCGGATTCGAAAATCTAAACTCCATTGATAAGAAATGAGAGG
This sequence comes from uncultured Cryomorphaceae bacterium, assembly GCA_964490025.1. Taxonomy (GTDB): domain Bacteria; phylum Bacteroidota; class Bacteroidia; order Flavobacteriales; family ECT2AJA-044; genus CAZBBV01. Next base: position 6,637 of record CAZBBV010000005.1, read on the forward strand.
GTTAACAGTCTTTTTGGCTTTTGCGGCCATGATGCTCGGCTGCCAATCGGAGATGAGTCTGAGTAAGTTTATTGCCCTGAATGAAAATAAGCCCGGATTCAAGTCCTTCACCATTTCTTCCAATGCCTTAAAAATTCGGGACGGCGAAACAGACCCGGAAATAAAACAGGCCTTAGACAACATAAAATCCATTCAATTGCTGATCTACAACTCGGAAAACCGAACGGTGGAGGAGAAGGACGGCTACGCAGCACAAGCAATAGACATTGTAAGAGGTGAGCGCTATGAAAGCATGATGGAAATAACAAAAGACGGACAGGCGTTTTACATAAGCGCCAAGAAAAAAGGAGATAAGTTTCAGGAAATCGTTTTACTTGGAAATGGAGAGGAAGCCTTTTTCTTAGGCAGAATAATGGGAGAAATAGAGGTGGAGAAGGGAATTAAATTGATGCAGGCGATCGATTTTTCGCAGATTTTACAAGGTATTTCATTGGATTTCTAAGTGAAATGAACAATTGTTGAAAAGCCTTGTGTGTAAGTGGCTTAAATGTATTGGGAGGAAAGTATTTACAAGTATCAAAATAAATGCGCATCTTCGCTAAGCATTTGTTCATTATGTGTTGTGAGTTACTCGCAAGAGTTAGTAGCCCGAAGATTGACCTAATAGGTCGGTACCTTTTGTCAAGGCCAACCGCAAGGGAGGATTAGACACTCAAGGAAAGTGTGCAAAACATCATTGTGGCTCATGTCGAAAACGACGGTTCAAACCGAAGTTATTCGTCAGTCTTTCAAGACATTTTGAGTGAATGCTTTACAAGTGGTTGCACTTGTAGAGGAATGGGAATTGAATCTTAGGATTTAATTCCCATTTTCTTTTAACAACTGCCCTTTAGTTTCTTTTCTGAAACTTTCCGTAAGTAGTGCGGATTACCTTACTTTTGCTCAGACCAAATGAAACTGCTTAACGAGCAATAAATACTCTGTGTATGGCAAAATTCTACGCTCCTTCCGTTTTCACGGCTTTTATGCTGTTTCTCACCTTCACTGTTCAAGCGCAGATACCGGCGCCTCCTGCCGTAAGTGGTGACACTACCATTTGTGTAGGCGATACAGTACACCTCACGGCCAGCCACCCAAATCAGAATGTAACCTTTTCTTGGTGGACTGCCGCTGTAGGAGGTACGCAGCTAAGCAACACCTACTTCCTGAATACAGGCGTTCTGAACAGCACCACTGTTTTCTATGCGCAGGTAGCGTTGGGAAGCGACATCTCTGCACGAACGCCACTCACGGTAACCACCATTGCCACCCCGCCAAACATAACCCTTACTGTGGCCGACACAATCTACACCTGCAATTTTGCTCCTGTTACTGTGACCGCTAACACCACTACACAAGGAGCAGTGGTGAAGTGGTATGGGACTTTTGGTCAAGGTAATCTTCAACATGTTGGCTCGTCCTATACTTTTACTCCAAGCATTGCTACTACAATTCTCTATGCAAGTTCTTGGATAGGGGGATGCGAAAGCGTTAACCGTCCTATAGTATATATTATAAATGTTGGCGTCTTAAGCAATCCTAATGTTTCTCAGGGAACCATTATCTGCACAGGAAGTAGCACTCTACTTAGTGCCTCTCACCCCATACCTGGAACAATTTTCCAATGGTATAATGCGCCGACGGGTGGAACCTTGCTTCACACCGGAGCAACTTATAATACTCCCGCGCTGAATAGCACCACCACTTATTATGTAGCTGCAAATTTTAATGGTTGTGTTACATCCGGTCGAGTACCTGTTGTTGTAACGGTAACTGCTCCTCCAACTATACTCAACCTGACCAGCCCGGTTTACACCTGCGCTTTCGATACCATTTTTCTTACAGGAACGAATTCATACGGAGCACCCGGATCAATCCGCTGGTGGACAGCAGCTTCTGGAGGCACCTTGCTAGATGTAGGTCTTACAGGAACCATACTTCCAACCACGGTTAACCAAACGGTTTGGGCTGAGGCTTTTGTAGGAGAATGTACAAATCCGACTAGAGTGCCTGTAAACATCATTAATGTTGATTCAACAGTGGCGCCAACGGTGACTACCGACACCACCATATGTACCGGAGAATCGGTAACGCTTACCGCCAGCTCTACTATCCCTGGGGCGGTAATTCAGTGGTGGGATGCTCCACTTGGCGGAAACCTCATTCAAACAGGGCCAACGTACACATCTCCGGTGCTTACGTCCAATCTTGCCCTTTATGTGGACATCACTTTGCACAACACCATTTGCGCTAACATACCAAGAGTTGCCGTGATTATCAATGTTGAGTTCCCGCTTCCTGCGCCAAATGTGAATTGCACGCAAATAAACGAGACTTCAGTTCTTTTCTCTTGGAACGACATCAATGGTGCAACCGGATATGAAATAACCATCAACAATGGCGCTACTTGGGTTCCTGCCAACCAACCGCCATATTCTCATCTTGTTTCAGGCCTAAGTAGTGGACAATCGGTAACCTTTAGAGTTCGTGCACTGGGAAACATAGCATGCGATACGGCCTATTCAAGCGTGCCGGTTACTTGCAGCTCGTTTGCCTGTACTCCGATTTCAGCTACGGTTCAACCAAGTTATGACATCTGTCTTGGCGAGAAAGTATATATAGAAGTAACAAACATCAACATTTTCGACTACCGCATTATTTTCAACGGCGGTGCGCCAACCGTGGGAACTGTATTTGAGGTGCAGCCTACCACAACCACCACATATTCTATTGTCATTTATAATGGATTGCTGCTCACCTGCGATAGTTTGACGCTCACCACCACCGTGAATGTTCACCCAATTCCTACAGCCAATCCAACTGTGGTTGCGCTCGATTCATTGGTACCCGGACAATTTGCAAACTCATTCCAGTTTACCGCCAACGGCAGTGCTGATGTCACCACTTGGCAGTGGAACTTCGGTGATGGCACATTCGGATACAACGAAAATCCAATTCACCATTACGCCAATCCTGGCGTATATGCCGTAAGTTTAATCGTAACCAATCAGTGGGGATGTACGGACATATTTTATCTGAATACCTCCATAGAGGCGATCAGAGTTCCGGAAATTTTCATTCCATCAGGCTTTTCGCCAAACAATGATGGCAGCAATGATTTCTTCATGGTTTATGCGGAATATGCCTCATTGGAACTGTTCAATATTTTTAACCAGTTTGGGAATAAGGTGTTTGAAACCACTGACATTACAGAGGGGTGGGACGGCACCTACCAAGGAAACGACCAGCCTCCGGGGGTGTACGTTTACACCGTTAAATTGGTAGATAGATTACAACAAGTACATACCTTCCAAGGTACCCTAACTTTAATCCGATAATCACATGAGAAAAGTATTACTCTCATTCGCATTCGTAGCCGCGACTGTAGTTGCACATGCTCAGGATCCGGTTTTTTCTCAGTATTTCAATACGCCCATGCTTACCAATCCGGCCTTGACCGGGATGTTTAACGGCAATGTTCGAATTGGAGCTGATTATCGAAATCAATGGTCGCAAATAAACAACGCTTTCGAAACAGGTACTGTAGCTATTGATGCTCGCTTGAAAGGGTTCAACATTGGTGGCGTAGTCATGAATCAGAAAGCCGGAACGGCTTCGTATCAAAAAACCACCGCCTTGGCCAGCGGAAGTTATAATGTGTTCAAGAAAAAATCGCCCAATCATAATCTGATGATCGGTGTTCAAGCGGGTATTATTCAACACAGCATTGATCAAAACAACTTGAGTTTTGGCAGCCAATATATTCCAGGACTTGGTTTTGATCCCAGCAATCCCGCCGGTGAGAACATACTAGTAGATCAAAAAACCATGTTCGATCTGAATGCCGGCGTGCTTTGGTTTATGGGCAATACCAGTAGAAAATGGAATCCATTTGCCGGTTTTTCTGCCTATCACCTTACAAAACCAAACACATCATTCACCACCATCAATACCGAATTGCCCACCAAATGGATTCTTCATGGTGGTACACGCGTGAATTTGAATGAGCATTGGGCATTGACTCCTAATGCACAATTGATGTGGCAAGAAAAAGCGACCAACCACATGATAGGATTGAATGCGCACTATCGTTTTCTTTCTACCAAGTCGGTGCTTACCGGTGGTTTGATGTATCGACTAGAAGATGCTATTGTTCCCTATATCGCGCTTGACCTTGGCAATATGTCGTTTGGATTTTCATACGACTACAACACCAGCGACCTATCGAATGTAGAGAATACAAAAGGAACCTATGAGGTATCCATTATCTACATTTTCCCGAATTCGAAAACCGAAACCACTCCAGTTTGTCCAAGATTATAATCACTGAATTATGAAAAGACTATTTACAACACTACTCATCAGTATAGCCTGGTTGTCCTTTGCGCAATACGAGGGTACCTTCGTGGGTCTTGGCGACGAGGCGTTCGGGTATAAGGACTATCCAAAAGCAGCCGATTTATATTTAATGGCTTTGGGAGAAAAGACCACAGCTGCAGAGCAGAATTTCCCTTATGCCTCGCAAATGGGGATGCTCATTGAGCTCGATTCCGCTTCAGAAATCTACGTGCGCACGCAATTGGCACACTCCTACAGGCTGTTCAGCGACTATAAAAATGCAGAAACACGCTACAAGGATGTTGTGGAGATGGAGAAGTACTCAAATCCGACTACGGTGTATTGGTATGGCATTTCGCTTCGAGCGGTTGAAAATTTTGAAGAGGCCATCAACCAATTTAACAAAGTGAAAAGCTCAGGCGCAGGAGCTGAGTTGAAGAAGGACGCCGATTTCCAGATCAAATGCTGTGAGTTTGCTATCGAGACCATGGAGCATCCTGAGTTTGTAAAACTAGAAAAGGCCAGTAAGGGTAGGGTGAACATAGATGGAACTTCCAGCTATGGCGTGACCATGGGAAAAGGTGATGATTTCTATTACACCACGACCAAGCATCTGAACAAAAAACAAAACCAGTACACCCATTCGATAGCAACGAGCAACACCAGTGCGGAAGGTGACAACGACATTCTGAAAGAAGAGAAGAACAAGGTGAATTTTGCGGCAGCTTCTGTAACGCAACTTAAAAACAGAATCTACTACAACAGCTGGTCTGCATTGGATGATGAAGACATTAAAATGTATATGCGCTCCTTTGACGAAAATGGAATGCTCGGCGAAGAGAAGGAATTGACCTCATTGTTTGTAGCCGGTAAAAAAACGCTTTACCCAAGTGTAACCAATGATGGCCTTGGGCTGTACTTCGCTAGCGATCGTGATGGCGGATTGGGTGGAATGGACATCTGGTTTGTGGCCCTTGATGCTGATGGTATGCCAATGGGCACGCCAATAAATCTTGGGAACTCAATAAACACTGACAAGGACGAAAGCACCCCTTCATTTGACCAAAGTAAAATGAGCCTGTATTTTAGCTCGAATGGCCACATTGGTCTGGGTGGATTTGATGTGTTTCGCAGCAAAAGGGCAGGTTCTTCTTGGGAGGCGCCTGTGAATCTGGGATACCCAATTAACGGTCCCAATGCAGACATGTACCATATAGTTTCCAACGACACTTCTACCTTCTATTTGTCTTCAGATCGCACAAAAGAGTGCTGCCTGGAGGTGTATAAATACACCAGAATGTATCTCTTTACAGAAGGATACGTGAATGAAAAAGGCACCAGCACAGGCATGGACAGTGTGAAAGTGACCTTGATTGATGCAGACACCAAAGAAATAATCGCAACCACTTATACAGATAAAACTGGTAAGTATTCATTTCCTTTGGATTTGAACCGGAATTATGAAGTGGTAGCCGATAAGGAGCACTTTGGAGAAGCGCGTGAGTCGTTCTCGTCTGAACCTATGTATGACGAAACCACCACCATTAATCAACCTACCTTGTATTTGAGTTTGGTTGGTCGTTCGTTTGTATTGAACAACATTTACTACGACTACGACAAGGCAACCCTTCGCCCTGAAAGTAAGGAAGAGCTCGATCGTCTGGTGGCCTTGCTCAATAAGTATCCTGCAATGAAGATTGAGATAAGCTCACATACGGACAGCAAAGGCTCAGACAAATACAATCAAAAGTTGTCTGAAGAACGTGCAATGTCAGTTGTTGAATACCTAATCGGTAAAGGCATCAGTGAGAATCGGTTTACCTGGTTGGGATATGGAGAGAAAAATCCTGTGGCGCCGAACGAGCATCCTGATGGGAAAGACAATCCTGATGGACGTCAGCAGAACAGACGAACAGAATTCAAAGTATTGGATCAATAATCTGAAAAGCCCCGCCAAGTGTGGGGCTTTTTTTATTCAACAACCCACCCTGAATAGATTTACCCCGTTATTGAAGGCACTTTCAATTGAAATTGTATTTTCGGCAAAACTAAATTCGATTAGCATTATGAAAAAGATGATTGCAATGGCCATAATGATTTGTATGGCTGGTTTTACAAACACATTTGCGCAAGATGCGCCCAATAGACAAGGCTATCAGGAGACTTCTGCGGAAGACAACGCCAAAGCCATGACCGACAAAATGATGGAGTATGTACCTGATATTTCAAAAGAACAGTGGGCCAAGTTGTATCAAGTGAATTTGGATTACATCATAGATGCCAGTGCTTTAGCTACCTACGAGGGTACTAGCGACGAAAAAGTGAAACTTAACACCGAACTGAGAAAAAAGCGCGAGCTTGCCGTAAAAGAAATTTTGACTGAGGATCAATTTGCTCGATTGGACGAAGGCATGAAGCAGGTGCCAAAAAGACCTTAATCTTCTTGGTTTATACATTATTGAAAGTCTCTCGTTTATCGGGAGACTTTCTCGTTTTAAAGAACAACACAATAGCAAGGGCAATGAGCAATACGCCCAGGCCTCCAAACATTGTTTCGGCGCCATAGTACTTAACCAAGGGTTGAGTGGCCATAGGCGAAAGAAACTGGCCAAGGAAGAAAGAGGTGGTAAGGCCTCCAAGAATTTTTCCTCGGTTGTCGTTTTCGCTTATGCTGATGAGCCATAACGAGCTATTCGGCATAATCATTCCAATACCGATACCATTGAGCATCATGGCCACCAGCACGCCGGGATAACCTTGGCTAAGCGAAATCATGAGATACGAAGCAGCTACCAAGAGAAAGCTCCACACATATACTTTTTCAAAATGCGCCTTTCCTTTGATACGTGAATAATTGACGGCTGTAATGGCGCCAAAAAAAGTGCTGACCATAATGGCCAAACCGATATAAAAGTTTTTCTCAACGCCCAATTCTCTGATGTAGAAAGGAATCTGAACAGGCACGCTATAAAACACGAGCATACTGATAAAACCAATTACATAGATGTAATAAGCTTTCTTTGGAACAGGACTTTTGACCGCAATCTCTTCGTGAGATACCAGCGTTCTACTTTCCTTAAGTGACCTGAGCCCAAGGAAGAAAATCACAAGTGAAAAGGAATAGAGCAGGAAGGGATAGGTCCAGTCGATATCGGCCAAAAGGCCACCTACGCCCACATACACCACGCCTCCCATGGCCATAAATGCCGACTGATATCCAACAATTTTAGTTCGCGTTTCGCCCGAATACAGATCGCCAATCATGGTGGTGGCGGTGGTCATTATTCCTGCTACG
>CAZBBV010000005.1:14318-17870 GCA_964490025.1 uncultured Cryomorphaceae bacterium
CAAATGGTTTCAGCGAAAAAACCAGCCGAACCGGATATGCCATATAGCACCAGTGCGGGAAGAATCACATAGAGCCGTCCATGTTTATCTGAAATTCTGCCTAGAATGGGAGCGGATAATACGATAAAGAGTGCTGGAAGGGTGAGCACCAAACGAATAAGAAACGGTGCATTCGGCACATGCGAAAACACCTCCTCCATTTGTGGCAATGCCGGGGCTATGGTGGCTCCGCTCATCACAGTTAGGGTAGAGGCGAGTAGGAGGGTGGCTTTGGCTAGGGCGCTTACCTTCATTGGGTAATATTAATCAGAATTTTTCCGGAAGCCGCATGTCGTTCGCTGCGCTCGTGTGCATCTGCCATTTTCTCTAGTGGAAACTCACTGTCTATAAACACTTTAATTTTTCCTTCACTGATCAGTTCGCTCAATTCTTGGAGAACTGCCCGCTTAGGTTTGAAGAGAAAACTTAGTACCCTGTGTCCGTTCAACCAACCCAAAAATTTATTCTTGAGCACCACCGGGCGAGGAAGGATGTTGATGAAAGTGCCGCCTTTCGCTAGGCATGATTTCACTTCGGGATAGGGTGCCGTACCTGTTACGTCAAAAATGGCGTTAAACAGGATTCCCGATTGGCGAAAATCTTCTTTTTGATAGTCAAAATGCCTGTGAGGCTTCACATAATTTAGGATTTCTTGATGTCGGCTCGAGCACACGGCATACACCTCTGCTCCCTTCTGTTTTGCTATTTGCATAGCAAGATGGCCAACACCGCTACCTGCGCCGTTTATCAAAATTCTCTTGCCTTTCAATTCTCCAACTTTTTGGAGGGCCACGAGAGCAGTGCCTCCTGCCATGGCTCCAGCGGCATGGGTCAAAGCAGTTTGCGCATCAATTTTTACTAGTTCGTCACAACGCGTTCGTACGTATTCGGCATACGCGCCACCGGGCAAGTAGGAGCCGAGTCCAAACACGAAATCGCCAGGTTCAAATTCGGTGACTTCCGCACCTGTTTCAGCTATTTCGCCTGAGAAATCGAAGCCTAAAACGGTAGGCATTTTCAGTCGCAACCACAACTTATGGTTTCCTTGCCTGATTTTATAATCCACCGGATTCACACAGCTGTAATGTACGCGCACTACCACATCTTTTGGATGAATGACTTTTGGAACAGGCAATTCGGCTAGTTCAAATCGGTCGGGCGCTCCGTATGCACGAATCACCGCGGCTTTCATCATGCCGACATTGCTTCTCATTTGCCCAAGCCCTTTGCCAGTGGGTTGGGATAGTTGTCCGATTCATCTTCTTCAGGGCGAGCAGTGAGGCAGGTAAAGTCCTTTTCTACGAGAATAAACAATCCGTCTTCATCTCCATTCGGAATGGTGGCTTGAAAACCAACATCATCACCCGAGGCCCACGCCTGGCCGATAGTGTAGGGCACAGTCACATTGAGGTTGTTGTCCTCCATGCTCACTTCGTAATCTTCCCGATTCTTATCCATTCGCAGCGAATACGAGAAGAAGGTGTCGTAGTTCACCTGCGTTTGCTCTATGTGCATTCCGTTCGTGTGAAACTGAGTTACTTCCGATTGCGTCAATCGAAGACGGATGCTGTTGCCTTTTATTCTAATTTTCATGATGTGATGCGTTTTGGGTGCGCGTAAATGTTGAACTTATCTTCTTTTAGAAAACCTATGAGCGTAATGCCCATGTCGCGGGCCAACTCCACGGCTAGTGAACTCGGAGCTCCAAGGCCAACAATGATGGAAATGCCCGCCACTGCTGCTTTTTGCACAATTTCGAAGCCCGATCGGCCACTCACCAAAAGTATGCATTCTGATAGGGGCAACCATTGCCTAAGCTGCGCAAAACCGATTATTTTATCAAGCGCATTGTGTCTTCCGGCATCTTCGCGGGTGGCAAGGGTTTTTCCTTCCCGATCAATGAGCACAGAGGCGTGCAGTCCGCCGGTATGCTTAAAAAGTAATTGATCGTCCTTGAGCTTGTGGAAAAAAGAAGAAACCATTTCGGCTGAAACAGTTAATCCTTGGGATATACTTATGTTTTTACAAAGCGCATTCACCTGCTCAATGGAGCCTTTTCCACAAATCCCGCAACTGGAAGAGGCAAAAAATCGACGCTGGTGATCAATGGATTCTATTTCCACATGTGGCGCAAGCTCTACACGATAAATATTTTCAGAAAGTTCATTGGTTTTCTCATCTCGGCAGGGCTTGCAACTCAGCACATCACTTAAATCGTGGATAATGCCTTCGCTGGTTAAGAAGCCGAGGGCCAGTTCTTCGTCGTTTCCCGGTGTGCGCATCACTACGGCCAAAGACAGCTGCTGGCGGTCGTTTTCAGGTCCATATCCGATTCTTATTTCGAAGGGCTCTTCACGCACCACCAGATCAGGCAGTTGCTCAAAGACTTCGTCGCGCCATTTGCTTATTTCGAAAGCTTTTAGTCCGGGGCTCGTTTTCATGATTTCGAAATTAGTCGAAAATCTTCAGGCGTGTTTACATTCATGCATTCCTTTGCGCTTTTGGCAGCTATGGATTGAAACTCCAAATTCTTCAGTGCAAACTGCAGACTATAATTGCCCGATTCAACTTGGTTTAGAAAGACAGCACGACTCGCCTGGGTATAACACGCCACTACCGGAATGGCCATTTCTGTTAAGTCCACTAAAACGGACGGCGTTGCTAAAGCGGCACCTATCAGTTTTTGCAAGGTTTCATTGGTCAGAAAAGGCATGTCCACAGGGATGAAAAGAATATACGGCTCCTGAGGCAAGGCTTCCAAGGCACCTAGAATTCCGCCCATGGGACCAATGTTCTTCTTGTAATCGGGTAGGGTAGCGTGCCGAGGGTGGCTTTCAATGCCGGAGACATACAGTTTTTCACAAAGTGGGGAAACCAATTCAATAGCCCGATTCAATAGCGTCTGCCCTTCAATGCGCATCTCTGATTTATTCTGCCCCATTCGGCTACTCTTGCCTCCGTTTAGTATTACTGCTGCGCCTATTTTATTCATTATCCGGTTGGCTTAAGTAGGCAATTACATAGGCCAAAAAGTAGCTGATGCGCGGCCGACCATTGATTTTACTCAGAGCAAACGCCTGTTGCGCAATGGCCCTCATTTTAGGCAGGCCGTCCAGGGTGTCACTCAACAGGCCTGCGTTTTCTTGCTCAGCGTTCTTTTTCAATCGTTTTAATAAGTGGCGAAGCAAAGGCAGCAACACCAACCATCCCAAGGCAATCACCAACACACTTCGTCCGAGTACATACAGCGCCCGGCTCCATTCGCCTAAAAGCACAAAGACCAAAGGAACAAAGAGGAAGAGAACAAAAAGCAGGTATTTTCTGCGACGTTTTTTCTTGGGAATGGCTTCTGTTTCTAATAAGGGGGGCAACGAGCCTAATGTGCGGCTCAGGCCTACGGTGCGAAAGAGAATAAAAATGACTGCAATAGCTGAAATAAAATAGATGGCGAAGTATAGGCCAACGAGCCAACTTGCATACGGATATTCGTTTGTTACGCCGAATGTCTTCAAT
>CAZBBV010000006.1:0-17140 GCA_964490025.1 uncultured Cryomorphaceae bacterium
AAATTGATTGCTTGATCGTGTTTGCCTAATCGTGAGAAGATGGAGGCGCGGGCAATTAGCAGTTCGCTATCGTCCGGAGAAATGTTTTCTACACGTTTCAATTCCGAAAGCGCTTCGTCGGTGCGGTTGTGGGCGGCCAATATTTGGGCGCGTCGCAACGGGAAGGTAATTGAGTTGGGATAATATTCGGTGCCAAGACGGGCAGAGAGCAACGCGTTTTTCAAATTTCCCTGTTCGGCGTAATGCTCAATCAGCGCCTCAAACTCGTGGTGATCGAAAAAAGCCTTGGTGCTACTCTTCAGCATTTGCTCGAATCGTTCGAGCAAATCGTGGTCGATATGGTAATCATCAAAATCCATAATCAGGGTGGTGATGGTGCTTCATTAAAAGTATGAATGAAGGCGCGCGAAGATGTGGCTTTTTTTCCAAAGTTCTTAACAAGCATTTGCTTAAAAACCCATTCCTTAACTCGCCTATATTTGCAGGGCAATTCCTGTACCATGACATTGATTAAATCCATTTCCGGCATTCGAGGCACCATAGGCGGCTCAGTATCGGACAACCTGACACCAATTGACATTGTTTTGTTCGCCTCCGCCTATGCCGCTTGGCTAAAGAACAGATTTCCCGGCCAAAAAGTGCATGTTGTAGTTGGAAGGGATGCGCGAATAAGCGGAGAGATGGTGAGCAGTCTTGTCATATACTCACTTTCGGGCATGGGAGTGCATACCACTGATCTTGGAATGGCAACCACACCCACGGTTGAAATTATGGTTCCGGAGCTCAAAGCGCATGGCGGCCTGATCATCACCGCCAGCCACAACCCCAAGCAATGGAATGCCCTGAAAATGCTCAACGAGAAAGGCGAGTTTCTGAATGCGGAAGAAGGCGCCAGGATTCTTGAAATGGCCGAAAACAGGGCCTTTTCATACACTGCAGTTGATGATTTGGGTAAAACCGAAAAGAACAACAGTGCCCTTGAAATTCATATTAAGCGCATCTTGAACCACCCAATGGTGGATCGGGAGGCGATCAGTAAAGCCAACTTCAAGATTGTGGTAGACGCTGTGCGTTCGGTGGGCGAGATAGCCGTTCCGGAAATGCTCATGGCACTGGGCGTTCAAGAGATTGTGATGCTGTACGGCGAGGCAGATGGCCAGTTTCCCCACAACCCCGAACCATTGGAAGAGCATCTACAGGAGATTATCCAGAAGGTAAAAGAAACCGGAGCGGATATGGGCATTGTGGTAGATCCGGATGTAGATCGGCTGGCATTTGTGACCCACGAGGGGAAGATGTTTGGCGAGGAATACACACTTGTGGCTGCTGCCGACTATTATTTAAGCCACAAGCCGGGCAATACCGTCTCGAATATGTCGTCGAGCAGGGCGCTGCGCGATATCACTGAGAAGCATGGCGGAAGGCACTTTGCCTCTGCAGTGGGTGAGGTGAACGTGGTGGAGATGATGAAAGAAAAAGATGCCGTGATAGGTGGCGAGGGCAACGGAGGCGTGATCGTTCCTGAACTGCACTACGGCAGAGATGCATTGGCGGGTATTGCACTTATCCTTTCTTTTCTGGCCCGCTCAGGGAAATCATTGGCGCAGTTGCGCAGCGAGTATCCCGCTTATTTTATGAGCAAACAAAAGATTGAGCTGGCCGCCGGAATGAATCCGGATGCGGTTCTAGAAGGCATGGCGGCAAAATATGCCGGTCTTCAGCCAAGCACCATTGACGGAGTAAAGATTGATTTTGAGGACGAATGGGTACATTTGCGCAAGTCGAATACGGAGCCCATTGTGCGCATCTATTCAGAAGCAAAAAGCCAAGAAGGGGCAGATAAATTGGCCGATCGATTTGTAGAAGAAATTAAAGCAATGTTCTAAATGGAAATCAGAAAAGTATACTTCGACAATGCGGCCACCACACCTATTGACGAACAAGTGGTAGCAGTAATGAGCACGGCCTTGAGGAATAATTTTGGCAATCCTTCATCCACCCATTACAAGGGGCGCGAAAGCAAATCACTTCTCGAACTTTCCCGAAAAAGCATTGCCAAGGCACTGAATTGCCATCCAAGTGAAATATTCTTCACTTCCGGTGGAACGGAGGCTGATAATATGGCCCTGACCTGCGCTGTGCGCGACTTGGGTTGTACGCGCATCATTTCCAGCACCATTGAGCACCATGCCGTTACCCACACCGTGGAGTTTTTGCGAGAAAGGGGGGAGGCAAATGTGGATTATGTCCGTTTAGACGAAAAGGGAAATGTGGATTTGGCGCATTTGGCGGAATTGCTTGACAAGCCGGGCAAAGCCATTGTGAGCCTCATGCATGCCAACAACGAGATAGGCAATCTGCTCGACTTAGATAAAGTGAGCGCTATGTGCCGTGAGGCGGGGGCCATTTTTCATTCAGATACTGTGCAGAGCATGGCGCATTATCCTTTCGACCTTGCCCAGCTCGATATTGATTTTATCACCTGCAGCGCCCATAAGTTTCATGGCCCAAAAGGCATTGGTTTCCTGTATGTAAATAAAAAACTGAAGGTGCATCCGCTTATCCATGGTGGCGCACAAGAGCGTAACCTTCGCGGCGGAACAGAAAATCTTTACGGCATTGTTGGATTGGCAAAGGCCATGGAGTTGGCCACCACAGAACTAGATGAACACAGAGCGCATATTGAAGGATTGAAAGTTCACATGATCAGTCGCTTAAAGAATTCCATTCCCGGAGTTGAGTTCAATGGAGAAAGCGACAATATGGACAAAAGCCTGTACACCGTTTTGAACGCTTCCTTGCCGCCATCTCCTATTTCGTCCATGCTGCTTTTCAATTTAGACATCATGGGCATTTGCGTTTCAGGCGGAAGTGCTTGCTCGTCGGGCAGCAACAAGGGTTCGCATGTTTTGGAAGGCATCCACGCCGATCCTGAAAGGCCGGCTGTTCGATTCTCTTTTAGCAAATACAACACAAAGGATGAAGTTGATTATGCGGTGGAGCAACTGGCTGGCTTGGTCAATGAAGCCGTGAGCGCTTAATCCAATTTTTCCAATCGGGCGAGCAATTCCTCCGCTTCTGCACGCTTCAAGTCACTCGCTTTTCTATCACTTGCCGATAATTGGTAGGATTGTTCCATCAACCTGGCGTACTCCTTTTGGAGTTTTTCCTTCTCGCTGGTTTTTTTGAAAATATTGAACATGTCTTATTGTTTTCCATAAAAAGGCGGAAAGCAATAAAATGTTCGAGTTTGGCTTAGGTTGTTTCTTGCGGCAATTGCGCATGGCCGAATAGGCCCTTGTCTTTAATAATATTGTCCACATAAGGCGGGATCAACTCTTCCCATCCATCTTGGTTGGTTCGAATCATTTCCAACACTTGTGGAGAGAATATGCCCAATATCGATTCGTCAAAATCTTCAATGTCTTCAATTCTTCGGTTGTAAAGCAGATATTGATACAATGGTTTCAGACGAGGGTGTACTTTCAGGTTTTTACTATTCAGCAAAGTGCTTTCCGGCGTGGGCTGAAACGGATAGAGAAATACCTTCAAATCGTGGTTGAAAAGCTTGCCAAACGCCTCCAATATTCCACCACTGAGGTTGCGGTAATATTTCTCATCAAAGAGCTCCAACAAGTTGTTTACGCCCATAATAAGCCCCATACGTGCTTTGGTGAAAGTGGCAAAATATTCCACGAGCTTGTAGTACTCGCTGTAGTTGGAAATGAGCACGGTTTGCCCAAGTGAGCATAAAATATCCGCACGATCCAAGAAATCCTGATCGGATATTTCGCCATCTGATTTCAGGTTGCTCAGGGTAATTTCAAAAAGCACCTGAAGGTTGTCTTTGCTTACCCTTTTGGTTTTAGCAAACATTTTATACCCGTTCTTGATCATGTCAATGTTTACGCGGGTAACCGGGCGAAAACTGCCGCGAAGCGCAAGAATGTTCTTTTTATACAGAAGATCGGCCGGCTGGATGTTTCTTCCGTCCGGGCCGAAAATTACTGCGTTGGTATAACCACGTTTTACAAGCTCAAGACTTAGCAATCGGTTGTCTACTTTTTCAAAAGCAGGACCATTCATTTGAATCATGTCGATACCGATCTGGTCGGTGGTCAACTCGTCGTAAAGTGACTCAAGCAATTGTTGCGGGTTGTGGTTGAGGTAGAAACAACCATATACCAAATTCACCCCTAGGGTTCCAATGCTTTCTTGTTGCAGCCTTGCATTGTCTTCATTTAGCTGAATGTGCAATACCACCTCACTAGGCGCCTCTTCGGGGTGGCGCTGAAACCGCAAACCGATCCATCCATGGCCCTTGAATGTTTTGGCAAAATTGATGGTGGCCACGGTATCGGCAAAAGAGAAGAAGCATTTGGTGGGATGCTGGCTTCTTTGCAGTCGAGCTTCAATGAGGTCGTATTCCTGCTTGAGCATTTTGCGCAGCCGCTTTTCTGTTACATAGCGCTTGTTGGGCTCTATGCCGTAGATGGCGTCGCTAAAGTCTTTGTCGTAGGCCGACATGGCCTTGGCAATGGTTCCGGAGGCACCGCCGGCACGGAAAAAGTGCCGAACCACCTCTTGTCCGGCACCTATTTCGGCAAACGTGCCGTAGATGTCCGAATTCAAATTGATTTCGAGTGCTTTCTGCTTAGACGATAATACCAAACGTTCCATAGTCACTTCTGAATTCGCGGCCAAAGGTAATAAGGCTGATGGCTTATTACAGAACAAATTTCAATTTTTAGGCCATTGAACGAATTGATGCTAATAAAAGTTTTCAAAGCTTAATTTCGCATAGTGCAACAGGGAAATTGGAAGATCCGCTTTTTGGGCACCGGCACCTCTCAAGGCGTTCCGGTTATTGGTTGTCGCTGTGAGGTTTGTTTATCAAGCGACCCGCGAGACCAGCGTTTAAGAACATCCGCCTATGTGGAATACAGCGGACTAAAACTGAATATAGATTGTGGTCCGGACTTCAGACAACAAATGCTTTCCGCAGGAATTGCCGATCTGGATGCCATTTTACTCACCCACGAACATCAAGATCATGTAGCGGGACTGGACGATATCCGTCCGTTCAACTTTATGCAGCGCCGCGCCATGAACTTTTACGGAACTGAAAGGGTACAGGCCGACCTAAGGAAGCGTTACGGCTATGCCTTCGGCGAATCGGATTATCCGGGCGCGCCATCCGCCCATTTTACACTGATAGACGAAAACCCTTTCTCTATAAATGAGGTGGAGATAGTTCCGGTTCCGGCCGATCACCACGGCTTTCCGGTCACCGGTTTCCGCTTTGGCAGCCTAGCCTACATGACGGATGTGAAATTTTTACCAACCGAAAGTAAATCAAGGCTCATGGGGTTGGATGTGTTGGTGATTAACGCGCTACGACTTTCTGAGCACTATTCCCATCTAAACCTTGAAGAGGCACTTGCCCTGATTGACGAACTGAAACCCAGAAAAGCATTTCTTACCCATATTTCTCACCAATTGGGCCGCTACTCCCTCCTGCAATCGCAGCTTCCGACAGGGGTGGAACTGGCCTTTGACGGATTGGAATTATCGTCCTTGCAAACTTCTTTCTAGTCAAAGATGTTACTGTAAGCACTTTAAAGTTATTTTCACGTCCTCAAAAACTTAAATCTGCTACGAATGACAAAACTATTTACGCTTTGCGGTCTAATGCTGACCAGTGTTTTCTTTGCTTTTGGCGGTGGTGAACACGACCATAGCCATGACGTTACTTTTATCAAAAATCGCCAGCGCGTGTGGGATGTCTACGAGCAGCAGGTGCTTCGTGAGTCGGCGCAATGGCAGAATTTTTTGAACAACCATGGCACCTGGTATGTGTATTTTGACGAAGAAAGCAAAATGCCACATAGAGCCTACGGCCAGCCGATCTCGGTGGCAGGACCTAGCAATCCATTGGATAAAGCCTTGAATTTTATTCAAAACAACCTTCAAGATTTTCAAATTGAGATGGCCGATTTGGAGCTTACGGGAGTGAGTGAGAACGGCAACCATTATTTTGTCAATTTCAAGCAGCACAAACAAGGTGTGGAAGTTCTTTTCAGCCGGGTGACGGTGAAGATGGACATGGAAATGCGTGTTGTGCTATTTGGTTTGGAATACCATTCGGAGGCAGAATTGCCACAGTATTCGCCAAAGGATGAAGCGCAAATGACCGCCAGCGCACAGCAAGGCCTGCACGACGTTGAGCGCATTGAGTTCGATAGCGAAGTGAAGATTCTACCTATTCCGGGTGAGTACAGCTACGTGTTTCGTCCGGTTCACGCTA
The DNA here is from genome assembly GCA_964490025.1 of uncultured Cryomorphaceae bacterium. Taxonomy (GTDB): domain Bacteria; phylum Bacteroidota; class Bacteroidia; order Flavobacteriales; family ECT2AJA-044; genus CAZBBV01. Next base: position 6,308 of record CAZBBV010000006.1, read on the forward strand.
TAGTTATCCACACCGTGGAAGACGATATGCCCGGCGAGCACCATTGCCTGGTGGATGCAGAAACCGGAGTATTGCACTACCGCCAGAATAGAATTGTTCAGGTGGGAACAGATGTGAAAGGTTCGGTTTCGAAGCTGAATGCAAACAGTCCTTTGATCCAGGAAGGCTTAATGTATATATATGCTACCATAGGCGGTACCTTGTTTGAAGCCGATTATTTGGGCAATATTGACTACACCCCAACTACCTCTACCAATGTTATGGTACAATTGAAAAGCGATTGGTGCAATGTTCAATTGAATGGTGCTACTCCTAATTTTACCACTTCCATCTCACCGGGAAATACGATCATTAACACAGATGCCAATTTTATTCCCGAAGCACGTACAGCCTACTACCACACCAATTTGATTCACGATTCATTGAAAGCACATCTGCCTGCTTTTGTTGGGCTGGATGTGTCCCTTAATACGAATGTTGAATTGACCAGTGGTACTTGCAATGCATTCTATAATGGCTCGTCGATTAATTTTTACACTACGGCCGGCGGTTGTTATTCATTAGCACTATTTCCTGATGTGGTATACCATGAATACGGACATGGCATCACCAATCGTTTTTGGCAGCAACAAGGGGTTGGCTTCCAAAATGGCGCCATTGGCGAAGGCTACAGTGATGTTTGGGCAACGTATATCACCCAAAATCCAGTGTTGGCTCAAGGCTGGGAAACAACCAATACCACAACTTACATTCGCCGTTACGATATCAATCCCAAAGTTTATCCACAGGATTTGGTAGGACAAGTGCATGCTGATGGCGAAATCATTGCCGGATGCTTTTGGGATCTCGGTCTTGAATTGAATGACCCGTACGCTATGATGGAGCTCCATACTGCTTCGTACTACGGATTGCCCAATGGCCCCAGCGGAACAGAAGGCGTATTGTACACCGACATTTTGGTTGATGTGCTACAAGAGGACGACGCTACGGCGAATGGTGGCGATAACGACATCACCAATGGAACGCCAAACGATCAAGCCATTGTAGATGCCTTTGCCATTCACGGTATTACCTTACTGGCAAATTCTACTTTGTTGCACACCCCTGTTCAGTCAGCGCCTATAGGTTCCGTGATTGATATAAATTCAACGATCATATTGGATTTCCCATGGGCACTGGCAGATGCCAAATTGCATTATCAGTTGAATGAAAGCGGAACGTGGCTGAATACTCCAATGACCAATACTTCCGGATTTAACTGGACGGCTCAAATTCCCGGGCAACCCGAAGGCACTTTGGTTGCTTATTACATTGCGCTGGAAGACAACAACGGCAACATTTCGAATGTAAAGCCTGCCGGAGCGAATATGACCGATCCAACATTGCCTTACTTTATATTGGTAGGCTACAACCAAGACCATATCGAAGATTTTGACTTTACACAAGGAGCATGGCTCGAAGGCCTTCCAACGGATGATGCCACCACCGGAGAATGGATTATTGATATTCCTGTTCCCAGCTTCAATGCTTCGAATGGATATGTTCAACCTGGAACACAAACTACCCCGGGCGGACAAATTTGCGCTGTAACCGGTAATGCGCCGAACCCTAGTGACGGTATAGGTGTGAATGATATAGATGGTGGCATTACCACCTTGCAATCACCGCCATTTGACCTAAGTGGCATGACCAACCCGATAATTACTTACCAAAGATGGTACACCAACGCTGCGGGAGCCGATCCGAATGATGACTTCTGGAGGGTGTATGTGAGTAACAATGGCTCAAACTGGGTATTCATTGAAGAAACAAAACGCACCGATCAGCAATGGAGAATGAATGCGATACAACTGGAAAACTACATTACAGCGAGCAGCACAGTTTATATCCGCTTTGTGGCGGCTGATGAAGGCGACGGAAGCCTTGTTGAAGCAGCTGTAGATGACATTATCATTTACAACCAAAGTTCTATCGGACTGGAAGAGGAAAAAGAATTGAGTTATTTCAATGTGTATCCCAACCCGGCGAACAACTACGTGATCGTTGACTTCGACGTGAAAAGCGCTCGAATGATGACCCTAACAGTGAGTGATGTGAATGGTAGAATACTACACACAGAAGCCATTTCGGCTAGGGAGCAGAACAACAAGATTCGCTTGAATACAGAGCATTATCCTAGCGGCATTTATCAAGTGAGCTTGAGCGCAGGAACGGAAATTCAAACCAAACGCATCAGTATTTCGAGATAATTTCTTTGCAATAGAAAATGAAAAAGCCCTCTGCCGAAAGGTAGAGGGCTTTTTTTTTGGAAAGATTCTGCTACTTCACCCGCTTCAGGCTAAGAAGAGGCTCCATGATAGGAGAGGCAAGCATGCTTTTGAATTGTTCGTTGGTTACTTTGGTAAGGTAGTAGGCTATTTCTTCATCTTCGTCCAGCACGGCGTTGTAGCGCGCTATGTTGCTCATTTCGCGCAGCCCAATTTCTTCGGCACTGAAGAAAAGGATATCGATTCCCTCCTTCGTGAGTTTTCCCACATAGCACGACCAGGTATTGTCTTCCGACATTAGGTTCACAAAAATGTGCGTGCCATCCGAAAGCACGCGTTCATCTGCAGAATCGTTGATGGTATCCTGAATGGTTCCAATCTCTTCGCCCATATACAATGAGTAATAGTTGGAAAATACGCGCAGGGTATCGCCCTCTTCGTCCGCATAGATGCCGTGAAAACTTTTGGGAATGGCCTTGAGCACCTTACCGTCTTGTGGCACAGGCTCAGTGAATCGGAACTCTGTACAAGAAAATAGAAAAGGCAAGAGGGCAAGAGCGATTAGAGATTTCATGGTGCTGCGATTTAGGGCATTAAACGCCCGCAAGGTAGAGATATTGAACAGCCACTTCGAATTAAACTGATCTCAGTAGGCGAAGTATTTCACAAAAAGTGGCTGACGATTTTTGCGCTCTATTTTGTACACCATGTAGCCGTCGCCTTGAAACACGTTTCCGTCCGAAAGTTGATAGGTGGGTTTCCAGCCTATGTTCTTAAACGACTCTAAATCGGTGCTGAAGAGTTGGAGCTTAAGGCCCTGTCCGCCTTCGCCGCGAATTTCCACATATTGCGAGCCCTGCATATCATAGTAGGAAACGGATGCGCCCATAATTCTAACTCTGGTAAGTCTGTTTTCTCTGGAGTTCCAGGGCTTTGTGAGGTCCAGATTATCCACATTTTCTACCGATTGCATTTCGGCGCTGCGCGAAGTTAGGGGCTCAATGGTTTTTCCTTCGGCTACCCAAAGGTTCCATTTGGCCGCATCTAGCTCAGCTTCTAAATCTTTCCATATGTTGATGGCTACCTTCTTCTCTCCATTCATGTCCAGAAAAATGCCCTGCATACATTTCAAATTCGGATTGGAGGGCGCTTGTGCCAATCCTTTTTTAATCTGATAATCGGCTTCAATTAGATCGTTTAGCATCAGAGCTGCCGCCGCCAGATTTATTCGCGCAGGTAGGTATTTAGGGTCCTTGAATTCGGCTTCGCGTAGATACTTTATGGCAGTTTCGATTAGTTCTTTTGCCTTGGCTTTTTGATCATCTCCCCGCGTGCCATCCAGTTTGGTGTCCATGTCCAGCATCAGCGGGTAGTAATACATTCGGTCTTCGCCAAGCAGTGTTTGGCCTTCAAAAAGGTAGCACAGTGCAAGGTTGTTTAAGATTTCCACACCCGTGTAGTTGCTGTTGTATAGGTGTGCGAATACACTTTTAGCAGAAGAATATTGCCCCGCAATGAGGGCTAGGGTGCCGGTTTGAAAGAGAACGAACATTTCGTATGCCTTGTCCTTGGCATTTCCGGCTATTTGCATGCGCTGGCTCAAGCTAGGGTAGCCATCCAGCTCTTCGCTGAGGCCATAGGCTTCATAAACTTTTTTAAGTACACTGGGGGCAATGTCCATTACCTCCATACCTGCTACCAGGTTGTAAAATCCGGAGAAAATATCCGCTTCTGTTTCGTCCTTCGCGTGGTTTTCCTCGCCCAGCACTTTCCAGTCGTCTTTCATTTCAGCCGCCACGTAACCTATTCCTTCGGAGGTGAGCCAAGCGTGGTTTCTGAAAAAATGGGCCAATTCGTGACCGAGAATAAAGGAGAGTGCCTTAACTGAGTCGGCACCAAATTCAGCGCAGATGCTCAGAAATTTTTCTTCAACGAATATGGTGTTGGAGCTGGGAGAATAGTAAGCCACGTAGGTAGTGGATCGGGAAGTGCTGATAGCCGGTGGAATTTTTCCCTGACTACCAATGGCGCTCACAAGCTTGTTGTAGGTTTCTTCCACGGTGGACCGGCTGATTTGTGCGCCGGCCCATCCGTAGATGAAAAGTATTGAAACTATGAAAAGAACTTTTTTATTCACTTTTGCTAGGCTTATTTCAGGCTAGAATACTTCGAGCTAGGAACCGTAGTAGGTGCGCCTGCTTCAAATTGAACATCATCACCCAAAAAGTCCATTACCGATTCCATCATTTTGTCTTCTGTGCTCGGTTTTGAGAATCCAAGGACATAGTAATCAATGAGTTCTCCGTTTTCGAAACGAACTTTGTAGTAGGTGTTATCGTTCATCACAATCACACCGGGGCCATGCTTCTTGCCTTCGCTCCAGTAGCCTGCATACACGCTTCCGTCGGTGTAGGTCCAGGTGCCCCAGCCATGCATGTACTGACCTTTTAGTTCACCTTCGTACACTTCGCCATTGTCGAACATAAAGCGGCTATACTTGTCGTTGCAGTCGCCAAACTGGCATCCTTTCTCAGTTTTGGTGTCGCCTAGCTCAATGCCATAGGCTTCAAGAATAAACTGACTGGCATCAGCATACTTAATGTACACGTATCCGCCGTCGCCAACACCGGTTCCCCAGCTGTTCATGATCTCAAACGATCCGCCGTATTTATTGTCATCAAAACCTATGATGCTCATGCAATGCCCACCTATTTCTGAGGCCATGCTTGGGTTCCATTCCCACAAGCCTGAGCTCATGCCGTGTTTTTTCACAGATTCGGTGAACATGCCTTCGCTAAATCCAACATTAATCACCACAGGGTAGCCGTTGGTTACAAGTAGTTTGGCGGTGTTTATCCACTCAGGGTTGGTCACATCCAGCACATATGCATCTGTGATTCTGAAAGGCATGGCATACGACAAACTCTTATTTAAGGTAGTTTCGGTCATGCCTTTTTCGCACACCAACACTTCGGGCGCCAATTGACGTTTGTCGCCATTGTCTATAAGCGAGAGGATGGCCGATACCACATAAGTTCCTTGGCTGCAATCGTAGTCGCCATCCATTTTAATAAGATGGTAAAGGAAATAAGGATCGAAGGCAGTGGCTTGCTTAATTACCGGGTTGGTAATGTTATACTTCACATTGTATTGGGTAGAAAGAGAAGCATACGCTGTGCCCCAACCTACGCATGTTCCGCCTTCCTGATTTTTTGGAATGGGAGTCCATTTGCGAAGTGAGTAATTCGAAGGGATGTTCTCAGTGAATCCCTTGTTTTCGGATTGGAAAGCGTCCAGTTTGGACATGTAATCCGGATCGATCAATGAGCCTTGTGCAAACACATTTGCAGCACTGAACATAAAACCGAGACTTAAGGCAAAAATGAATTTTCTTTTCATGGTGAAAATTGGTTTAATGGATTTAATGAATCAAAGATACAGTTTGCACTATGCAAACACACGGTGCTCATGCCAAAGTCAGTGCCATTTGTCTTGTTTTGACCCTTTCTACGCAAATTGGAGTAGGGGATATCCCTTAGGAAACCAAAGTATAGGTGTTGTTGGCCATTACACCAATCACTTTTCCCTTCAGTTTCTTGCCCAAAAGTGGTGTGTTCTTACTCTTGCTTTTCAAGAAGGCGCTCGTCACTTCTGTGTTCTCCTCCGGATCGAATAGTGTGATATCGGCTTTTTGGCCAACTTCAATTTCCGGTACAGAAAGGCCAAGTAACTTCCTGGGCGCAAGGCTGCTGTAGTCCACCCATTCTTCTGGGCTGAAAATTTCCGGCATTCCTAAATAGGCCGTTTGAATATTTATCGCGCCAAAGGCGGCCAAATCGAATTCGCATTTCTTGAGCTCAATGTCCTGAGGCACGTGGTTGGAGCAAATAATGTCTAGGGTTCCATTTTTCAATCCTTTGATCAAGGCTTTTCTATCGGATTCGCTACGCAAGGGGGGCATCACTTTATAGCGGGTGTCAAATTCGCTTAAGGCAACATCAGTAAGCAACAGATTGAGCGCCGGAACTCCGGCGGTCACATTCAGGCCTTTTGCCTTGGCCTCTTTTATCAGTTTCACACTCTCGGCAGACGACACACAATTGAAGTGCAAGCGACCTCCAGTGTATTCCAGTAGGGATAAATCTCTTTGAACGGCAGTGCTTTCTGACATGTCGGGCATTCCTTTCACCCCCATGATGGTGCTTGTTTTTCCTTCGTGCATCACGCCGGCATGCGCCAGCGATTCGTTGTACGGAAAGTGCATCATCAGTCCGCTAAAGCCATTGATGTATTGCAAGGCCAGTTTCATAAGTCCTGCATTCTCTATAGGGTGCAGATGGTCCGTAAAGGCAATAGCCCCCGCCTGCTGCATATCAAACGATTCGGAAAGCTCTTGGCCTTGGGCGCCTTTGGTAGCGCTGCCGGCCACATAGGCCTTTGCCGCTCCGTGGTTTCCGTTTTTCAAAACGTATTCCACCGCGCCTTTGCTGTCAATTACGGGAGTAGTTGTGGGCATTACCAGCACGCCGGTGTAGCCGCCGTGGGCTGCAGCCATTAGCCCTGTGCGCAAGTCTTCTTTGTGCTCATTTCCGGGATCGCAGAAATCGGCTTGCATATCGAACCAACCCGACGATACCATCAGCTTTTTCGAACTGATTTCGCGCTCGCCTTTCAGCACAAGGTTTTCACCTATTTCTTTAATGATGCCTTTCTCGATACGAATGTCTGCTACTCTGTTGTGGTTTTTTTGTTTTGGCGCTATGATGGTCGCCTGGCGGAGTAGGAAATTCATTTTCTCCAGAGTTTGATGAGTAGCACTTCGGTGAGCAAAAATAGCAAAGCCAGCATTATGCACCATTTCCACCACTGCGCATTTCGGTTCATGAGTGTCAGTGCGCTTTTCAGCGAGGCTTTCTCTTCATTGATCAGCGAAACTTGAGCCCAATTGTTGGCCTCTATTCGGTCTTCTAATTCTTCAGAGCTCAAAAAGTTGAGCACGCTTTCTTCTCTACTTTGGTTCACACTCACCAGGCCAAGCGTTCTATCTTCTTGCATCAAATTGTAGGTGCCCGATTGCTTTACACCTTCTGTCAGGTTCATTTCAACGGATGCATCTTGTATTCTTTGTTCAGGAATCACTTCCAGCTCCTTGCTCACCAATCGGAATGGAATTTCTTTTTTCAGCTCTTCATTGCTCAGCTGAATTCTGGCAAGTTCTCCCAATGTGAAATAAAGGGGTTGATTGGGGATGCTTAAGAGGCACACTCTATAAAGTGTTGCGGGAAATATGGCGTGCTGGGCAAAATTCCCGAATTCACCGGAAACGCCCACTGCACTTATGTATGCTTTTCCTTTTCCCAGATTTTTTCTAATCAAAAATGGCTTTCCATTGTCCAAGCGTGCCGGCACTTCATAGCCCAAGGTGCTTTTCAAATTAAAATCGAAATACTTGGTCAGCGCAGGCAGGTCCATGTTTTCGCGCTCGCTTTCAAACACGCCCTCGAACAGTTCGTCGCCCATGTCTATTTTGCCCACGCGTGCCGGGCTTTTCATAAGCGCCACCGGTTCGGGTAATCCGAGTCGCTCGCACAGTGCCCTGTAACTGTTTAGGTCAATGTCTTCTTCGGGTAGAATAAACACGCTTCCGCCCTCCACCACAAATTTCTCCAACTCGGTAATGATGCCTGAATTTAAGGTTTTCAGTCCGCTAAGGATGATCACCTCATTCTCTCCAAAGCGATTGAATTCCAAGAACTCCGGACGCTTGCTTTCGTAAGGGAAACCGAAGCTGTTGTACAGCGCCTTAAACACTCGGTTCTCGGTATTCTCAATCACCAGGCTATTAATTTCTTGCCCGGCGCGGTAGCTGAAAAACAGGTGGTCGTCGTAAACAATGGGAAAATCTTCAATAGAAATTTTAGCTTGGTTCATTTCCGCGCCCGTAGGATTGAAGGTAATGGCTATGTCCTTGCTTTCACCGGAGGCAATATTTAGCGTGTTCACGGCCAATTGCAGGTCATTCACCACCAGCGAAAGCGCCACGTCCTCTTTGTTCGTTTTTCCTTTATTGGCCACGCGCACCATCAGTTCGTCGGGTTCGGTGTTGCTGCGATAGGGGGTGGTAAACCACACACTGTCTACATACAGGTTGCTATACTCATCTGCCAACATAGGCACCCAATATTGCGGTAGCGTCGTGTCGGGCATCCAATCTTCTTCGGGAACCATACCGCTTTGAAAATCGCTCACCCACCAAATGGCTTTGTTTTCTTCCGGTCTTAGCAAAATGTCTTTCTGCCGCGCATAAACTTCAGCAAGGTTGGCTCTTTGCGGGCTTATGGTGAGCTCGTCTATCCACCCTTCAAACTCGGCCTTGTTTACAAAACGCGAATGACGCCCTTCGAAATCGTTGGTGATGAGTTGGAAAAGATCGGCGTCGCTGTAGGCTTCTATTATTTCCAGCACTCTTTGGCGCGAAAGGTCGAGCAGGCTCACACCTTCTTTTTCCAGGCCCATGCTGTAGCTGTTGTCCAGATAAATGCTCACCGCATATCGGCCCGGATTTTTTGAGTTGTCGTCAGGGAAATAGGGTTGTGCAAAAGCCAGAACGAGAAAGGCAATGAGCAGAAGCCTTGAAAGGAGGATGAGCCAGTGTTTTAGTCGGCTGCGCGATTTGGTTTCTTCCTGAATGTTGCGCAGAAGCCTAACATCAGAAAAATAGACTGTTTTGTAGCGACGAAAATTGAAGAGGTGGATAATAATAGGGACGGCCAGGAAGCCTAGAAAATAGAGTATTTCGGGATGTACAAATCTCATTTGATCAATTCAGAAGAGCGGATTCAAAGTTTTAATGGCGGCGAAGATAATGCTGAAAGCCTAAGCTAACGAAGCAAATGTGGAAGCATTGCCGAAATAAGTGCTTTTTGGCTGCTTATTCAGAAATAAGTGCCGCTAAAAACCGAACGCATTCCTTTTCCACGCTTTCCAAATCTTTTGAGGTGATGTAGCAGCACATCACATGGTTTTCGGTGTTCGGAAATTCCACAAATTCCTTTTTCGTGGAAGAAAGGTGATCAAACATCCAGCGCATGGCCGACACTTTTACCACCGGGTCCTGATGCGCTTCGTCTTTGTAGTAGGCGCCTACGAATACAGGCTCAGTTATTTTCTGAAAAGTCTCGGGCTGCATGGTGCTGTTCAGCAATGCGCCCAGATGCACCGTGCCTTCCAGTCGATAGCGGGTGTACCAATACTTGGCGTATTCTTCTGTTTTTCCGGTGATGTTCAGATACTTGTCGCCTACCACCAATCGCGCAATTTGCAATCCCCACGGACCGTGTAGCAACTCGGCATTGTCGTGGTTCACCCGCACATTGGGCGAAAGCAGCACCAGCCCCTCAGTGTCAAATTCGGCGGCCAGTTTCAGGGCCAATGTACCGCCGGTTGAGGTGCCCATCACGACCACCTTATCGCCCATCAAGCGGGCAACGGCAAATGCACGAAGCGCAGAATTCCACAGTGAATCGGGGTAGGCGTCAATGAGGGCGTCTTCTGTTTCCAGCCCGTGGCCATATAGCAAGGGTGCGTATAGGTTCATGCCCATGGTCTGGGCCACATTCCGCGCTACCGGCATGCCTTCCATGGGGCTGGCCGAGAAGCCGTGCAGATATAGAATCACATATTCCGTTTTCGCAGGAATGCTATCCGCCCATTCAATGATAGATTCGTTTCCGGGTTTAATGGTCAGGTGGCTGTTTTCCATCCACAGCCATTCGGCCAGGTCGGTCAGTTCTACCTCCACTTTTGGCAATTCAGTAGAGAGAGTAGGCTTGTCCGGCTTTGGGCCGAGCAGCCAGGTAGCGCCAAGAATAAGGATGAGCAACAGGAGGATGCGCAGGATTTTTTTCTTCACGGGGATCTTATTTGAAGGCGGGAAGTTCATCTTTATTCACACCCAAACCAAACAGGGCGAAGTCATATTTCACGGGGTCGTGGGGGTCGAATTTTCTCAAAACTTCGGTCAATTCTTCCACCGCCCGCCAGTCGTCCTGTTTCCGTTCTAGAAGGCCTATTTTTCGGGCTATGTTGGAGGTGTGCACATCAAGGGGGAGATAGAGTTGAGCGGGACTCAGCGATTTCCAAAGTCCAAAATCTACCTCCCTTTCATTCGATCGCACCATCCAACGGAGAAACATATTTAGTCGCTTGGCCGCCGAACCGGATATGGGGTCGGGTAGGTGTTTCAGGCTTCTTGGCTTTGCATTTTCTGTAAAAAAGGAAGTCTTGAAACGGCTCAGTCCTGCTTGCATGCCGAACTCGATTATAAAATCCGACATGGCTTTTTCTAGTCCGCCGTTTTGGTAAATCCTTCGCAATGCAGCCACAAAAGCTATTAGATCATCATGCTGAAAAGTGCGGTGCACAAAGCCTTCCAGTTGTTTCAATTCACTTTCCAAAGCCCCGCTTACAAATGCAAATGGACTTCGGTCCATGCGTGCAATGAGTTCTTTGCTTTTGTTGATAATTTTTTTGCGATGGCCCCACGAAAGGATGGAAACGATAAAAG
>CAZBBV010000007.1:0-16945 GCA_964490025.1 uncultured Cryomorphaceae bacterium
CCGCCGTGAGCAGCAATAGCTAAACTGAAGAATATTAAAACGATTGACCCGCTTTCTGAAAGGAGGGCGGGTTTTTTATTTTGATTTTTTTAGAGAGAATTAAGGGATATGTTCAGTCCTAATTTCAACTCTCCCTTCCCGTCACCATAGCGTAAAGCTCAGTGAGCAAGGCGTCTTTTTCAGGATGTAGGTCTAAGTTTTTTTGTATTGCTTTTGCCTTTTCAAAGTAGTGTCCAATCATCTTTTGCACTTCCGCAGGAATGTCCAATTCTTCGAGCAAAGCTTTTGCTTGATACACTTTTTGATCGGAGGTGAGGTGGCTGTTGGCCATCAGAGTTTTGAGCGCGGCTCTTTGTTGTTCGTTGCCTTTTTCCAGTGCACGCAGTACGAGGTAGGTTTTTTTATTGGCAATAATATCCCCGCCCACTTGTTTGCCCACCTTGTCTGGGTGGCCGTACAGGTCCAGGTAATCGTCTTGCAACTGAAAACCAATACCCAGATGAAGCGCATAGTCGTAGCACAAATCGATCTGCTGCTCGCTGGCTCCGGCAATGCGGGCGCCAATGGCCAGAGAGGCCGCTAGCAGCACAGAAGTTTTGAAACTGATCATGTGCAGGTATTCATCCACCGTCACGTCGTTGCGCGTTTCGAAGTTCATGTCCAGCTGTTGCCCTTCGCACACCTCAATAGCTGTTTTGTTAAACAACCGCATCACCTCGTGGCAGTGCTGGTCGGGAATGTGCATGAGCCATTGGTAGGCGCGCACCAGCATGGCGTCACCCGAAAGAATGGCCACATTGCTGTTCCACTTTTCATGCACAGTAGGTTGGCCACGGCGCAGGGGGGCCACATCCATGATGTCGTCGTGGAGCAAAGAGAAATTGTGAAAATACTCTACGGCCATGGCGGCAGGCAGGGCTTCATCTTGTTTGCCGTCGAAAAGTTCGGAGCCAATAAGTACCAACAGGGGTCTTACTCGCTTGCCGCCCAGCGAAAGGATATATTCAATGGGCTCGTACAACTCGCGTGGTTGTCCATTTTCTTTTTGGGCGGAAAGGAATTCGTTAAATGTTTTCCCGATTTGCGAAAGTGTGGCCATCAACCGAAGGTGTGTAGCAATTTCATGAGGTACTGGCCATAGCCGCTTTTAAGCAGAGGTTGCGCCACGCGCTCCAGCGCTTCGTCGTTTATAAAACCTTTGCGCCACGCCACCTCTTCTATACAGCCTATCTTCAGGCCTTGGCGCTCTTCGATTACCTGCACAAACTGCCCGGCTTGCATCAGCGAGTCGAAGGTACCGGTGTCAAGCCAAGCGGTTCCGCGATCGAGCTTGGCTACTTTCAGATTGCCACGTCGTAGATATTCTTTGTTCACATCCGTAATCTCGTATTCTCCACGCGCACTTGGCTGCAGATTTTTGGCAATGTCTATCACATCATTGTTGTAGAAATACAGCCCCGGCACCGCGTAGTTCGACTTGGGGTGTTGTGGCTTTTCTTCAATGCTAATGGCATTTCCTTCACGATCGAACTCCACCACTCCATAGCGCTCAGGGTCGCTCACATGGTAGGCAAACACCACCCCGCCTTGCGGATTGGCATGTTCTACCAGCAGCTTGCCCATGCCGTAGCCATAAAAAATATTGTCGCCCAAAACGAGTGCTGCATTGTCGCGTCCTACGTGCTCGGCACCTATCACAAATGCTTGCGCAAGTCCGTTGGGAACATGCTGCACTGCGTAGCTGAAGTTCATGCCCAAACTTTCACCATTTCCGAGCAATTTTTCAAAATGTGGCAAATCGTGGGGAGTGCTGATGATGAGAACATCCCTGATTCCGGCCATCATTAGCGTAGACAGCGGATAGTAAATCATGGGTTTGTCGTACACGGGCATCAGCTGCTTGCTCACTGCCAAGGTCAAAGGGTGCAGACGTGTGCCTGATCCACCCGCTAGAATAATTCCTTTCATTTCTCGGGGTTTTCGTCGAGTAATTCTTTTCGTCCTTCTATGGTTAGTTCGTCTAGGTCAATGTCTTCTTCTTCGTCGAAAATGTGGATCATAGGCTCTTCAAACGATTTGCTCACTATGCGTCGTTCGAGGCTAAGCAAAAGCGAGGGAAGTAAGATCAGGTTGCTCATCATGGCCACCAATAGTGTGATGGACACCAAGAAGCCCAACGCCACGGTACCGCCAAATTCGGAAGCAGTGAAAATGGAGAATCCGAAGAAAAGGATAATGGATGTGTAGGTCATGCTCACACCGGTATCGCGCAGTGCCACTTTGGTGCTATGGCCTATGTTCCAGTTGCTGTGCTTCAGTTCCTGCCTGAATTTTGCCAAAAAGTGAATGGTGTCGTCCACTGAAATGCCAAAGGCCACGCTAAACACCAGGATGGTGGAAGGCTTTATGGGAATGTTGAAATAGCCCATCAAGGCAGCGGTTACCATCAGTGGGATGATGTTGGGCACCAAGGAAATGAATACCATGCGCGCCGAACGGAACAACAGGGCCATCAGAATGCTGATGATGATAATGGCCAGTGCGAGTGAGATGAAAAGGTTGTTCACCAAAAAATTGGTTCCGCGGATGAAAACCACACTGTTTCCGGTAAGCCGTACGTCGTACTTATCGGGTTCGAAAATGGAGTCGATCTGGGCATACAAGTGCTCTTGAAGCGCGCCCATCTCTTTAATGCCTATATCGGCAACATTGGCGCTAATACGGGCATACTGACCGGTGGAATCGGTAAAAGAAGACAGCAATCCGGCGTTGTTGCCATCTGTGTTTCCCAGGTAAGAAAATATCCAGTTGCGCTCTTGACTGTTGGGCAACTCATAGAAAGCGCTATCGCCGTTGTAGTAGGCCTGCTTTGAGTATTTAGCCAAATTGGCTATCGAAAGCGAAGGAGAAAGGTAAGGCGAACTGTCCATAATGGCCTGCAGTTCATCCATACGCTTAAGCGTACTCAGCTGGAAGGCTCCTTTCTTGCGCTTGGTGTCTATATACACTTCAAAAGGGAGTATGCCTTTGAATTCATCTTCAAAAAATTTCATGTCCTGATACAGGGCCGAACTTTTGGGCAGGTCTTCCGAAATCTCTCCCGTCTTTTTCATTTTGGTTATTCCGTATATTGAAAAGACCAAAATCACTGCGGTGGTTATGTACACATAAGGACGCTTTTTCCAAACGATTTTTTCCAAATGACCAATCACCTTTCTGATCCACTTCTTCTCCAAATGCCTTGTGTGTCGCTCCTTAGGCGCATTCATAAAACTATAGAGGATGGGAACAAGCAGCAACGACAGCATAAATACCGACATGATGCACAACGAAGCCACCATACCAAATTCTACCAAAATGCGACTGGAAGTAAGGATAAACGTGGCGAAACCTGATGCAGTAGTGGCATTGGTGAGCAAGGTGGCGGCTCCAATTTTATGAATCACCCTCGAAAGGGCTTTTACCTGATTTCCGTGGTTTAGGTATTCCTGGTGGTATTTGTTTAGCAAAAAGATACAGTTGGGTATGCCAATTACTATGAGCAAAGGGGGAATTAAGCTGGTGAGAATGGTAATGCTATAGCCAAACACGCCCATGATGCCTACCGACCACACAACCGCCACGCCTACTACAAGAACAGAAATGATTACTGCCCTTACGCTTCGAAGGAAGAAAAACAGCAACAAGGCAGTGATGAGCAAGGCCAGCCCAATGAACATGGGAATCTCCTTACGGATAATTTCGGTGTTGGTGGTACGTATGTAGGGGAATCCCGATACATGGACCTTCAATCCTGTTTCTGCACTATACTTGGCCACGGCTTTGTTTAGTCGGTCCACCGATTCAATTCGGCGCTCGCTATCGATAAATTCCTTTGAAAAGCGCACGGCCATGAGGTAGGTGCCGGTTTTCTCATTGTACAAAATGCCCTTGTACAGCGGTAGTTCAAAAAAGCGGTTGCGGATGGAGTCTAGCGCAGCTTGCGATTTGGGCAATTCGCTAAACAACGGGAGCATCTCGAAATTTTCCAATGAGTCGTTGCGGGTCATCATCACCGCATCCGAAACGGAGAAAACCTCCACCACGCCCTCAATCTGCTTTATTTCTTCCGAGAATTTCCACCAATTGGTAAACTCTTCAAGATCAAAAAACTTGGGGTCGTTTACCGCCAGGGCAATGAGGTCACCTTCGTATGCGAAGGTTTCAAGGAATTTCTCGTTGTCCAGTAAAACGGGATCATCAGCCGGGAGAAAAAGGCCAAACTCGTAGCTCAGCACTACATCCCGACCTTTGTAGGCCATAAACACGGTGGTAGCCGCAATCAAAACCAACCAGGCAATCCGGTTGCGGAGAATAATACGAGCGACTATGGTCCACATTTGCTTTTAATTCAGCTATTTGTTCGGTGGCCGAAGGTACTATACTTGAGGTGAAAAAGAAAGGATTAACGCGCGCCAAAAGGCAAATCCAAAAAGAGCTTAAAGGCCAGGTTGTCTTGCCATTTATCGCGCGCATAGCTTCCTATGGTGTAAAATGCTCCGAAGCCATAATTGTTGAGAATTCGGCCAATGATAATTCCACCTTCGTAGTAGCCATTGCCTGCGGTTGCAACTGAAGTGTTTTGATGGTTTTCGGGATGTGCCAATGTTCCCCATCCGGCCTTTAGGGAATATTGAAAAGTGGGTTTGAAGGTTTTCGTGAGCTTAAATGGCGTGCCAAGGTTGTGGCGCACCATAAGGTAACCGTAGGTGCTGTGGGTAAAAAGATTGTTCTGCATGGTTTCGAAACTATGGTGGTCGAGCACAAGGTTGTTTCGATTTCCGGGTGCATTATTCAGAATGGAGTAGGGCACATTGCCTTCCACAGCACCTGCCATGGCGGTAACATAGATCCTTCCAAAATTCCGAATTCGCCATGCGTGCTCTACTTGTAGGTTGGCTTTTGTGTAGTTAAAGTCTCCCGAGAGGAGGCCTTCAATGCCCTGACTAATTTGAAAAAGCACCAAGGGGTAGGCGCGTGACACGTTCATGAGCCCATCCGCTGTTTGCATGTATTTGTCTTTTGGCGCCCATTGCAGCGAAAGGCCGGCTTCCGTGTATCGAAAATTTTGCTGATCGTTTTCCGCCGCGTTCAGGTCAAAGTAATAGTTGTTCATCCTTCGTCTATCGGCAGTTTCTAAAAAGAACCTTGTTTTCAGGGTGGGCATGGGCCTTAGCTGAACAAAAGCCTGCACAATTTCTGCTCTATCGCGATCGCTCACAAAAAACTGGCGGTAACTGTTGTTCGGATTCACCCAGGTTTCGCTTCGGTATTGCAAGCCACCGGCTTCAGGAATATCCGACGAATATTGCAAGCCCACTCGAAAGTCGTTTTGCCGAATGGCCAACCATTGAATGTCGGCGCCGTATTTCCAGGCTTTGTCCTGAAAACCATAACCGAAATATCCGCCCACAAACACGCGATTCATCAAGCGTTCGTTGCTGTGCGCACCAAGCCCCAATCGCACCGATTCGTAGTTATTGGCCATAATCAATCGATCTAAGTCCCAGTCCACCATTCCTGTCCGTAGCTTTCCGGTTAGTAGGGTTTGCGCAAATTTCAACTTCATGTCCAGGTTCATTTCTTTGCCTATACTGTCAATGTACACATAGGTTTCGCGCTCCTTGCTGTCCAGGTCGTCTGTTCGGTATTGGCCCCAAAATTCCTCCTCTTGCTTAGATGCGTTTTTTATCAAGCTTATTTCCGTGCGGTCAATCTCGCGTTTGTTCAGGTCGGGGTTCACCTGTATGCTGTCCAGGTAACTTCGGCCAATGCCTTGCACAGCGGCGCCGTTCACCGAAGCGTTTAGAAAGGTCATGTCGGTGTTTAACTGAACCGGAAACCAGTAATCGCGGTCGAAGCGCTCGTATTTCTGTTGAATTTTCACAATCAGCCCTTCGGCCTCCACAGGTTCGGCGATCACATTTTGTAGCGCATAACTAGAGCTGTTGATGTACAACACGCCTTTCAATCCTTGAAAATTGGCCGAAACGCTCGGTCGAAAGGAGATGATATACACCGTGTCTTTTGCAAAGTAGGTGGTGTCTTCCAGAATGAAAACATAGCGCTTCTCGCTGTTTTTGCTCAATGGGTTCAGGTACTTGGTGTACATAATAGTTATGTAGTCGTCGTAAAACGAAAAGGACTGAAACTGCCCTGCGAGCAAAGCAAAGGTGGGATCTTTTAGGCCGGAAACTCTTGTTGCCAGCACTTCTTCATTGTCGCGCTGGCCTTGCAGGTAACGCCTCCGGCTCACCGATTCCATCACAAAGAGGTGCTTGGTTTCGGCAAAGTCGGCTATTTCGGCCAGCGAGCTGTCTTGGGCGGTCACCAATGTGTCGGGCACGTTCAAGCTATCCGTATTGATGGTAAAAATGAATTTGTTGTAGCTGTAATAGGAAAAAGAGCGGTAGTTTTTAGGCTCGTGTAGCGGCTTATTCTCAACAGTCTTTCGAATAATGCGGTGCGCCGGATTTTCATTTTCTACCAGCACCACCTCCCTTAGCTCGTAGCTGCTTGCATTTAGTTCTATCACCAATGGATTAGGCAACTTTCCCTCAAACTTCATAGAGAAAGGCTCGTAACCCACGTAGCTAAAATGGATGGTTTCGCCGGGATGAGCGCTTATTCTAAATTTGCCGTCAATATCCGTGGTAGTGCCGTTTTGTGTCTTGTCGGTGTATATGTTCACGAAAGCCAAGCGTTCGCCAGTCTTCTTGTCCTTCACCAGGCCCTGCAGTAGAATCTGGGCATGCAGCTGCATGAGGCTGGACAAAAGAAATAGGCAAGAAATAAGAATGCGCATGCACATGGTTTGTTGGGTGGACGAAAATACGCATACCACGTGGTCAAAATGAAAAAGGCTCCTAAAAGGAGCCTCTTTTATTGGTCAAACCACCATAATTTCTTTTTCCTTCCTATCGAGGTGCTCGTCCACCTTTTTGATGTAGGCATCCGTCATTGCTTGCACTTTAGCCATAGCATCTTTTGCTAGGTCTTCGCTTAGGCCGTCCTTCTCTAGTTTTTTTATCTCGTCGTTGGCGTCTTTCCTCGAGTTTCGAATCCCTACTCGGGCATGCTCAGCTTCGTTTTTTGCCTGCTTGATCAGGTCCTTTCGGCGATCTTCGGTAAGCACCGGCACATTGATGATGATCACATCACCATTGTTCATGGGGTTGAAGCCGAGATTGGCATTAATGATGGCTCGCTCTATCTCGTGCAATAATTTCTTTTCCCACGGCTGTACGGTTATGGTCCGCGCGTCCGGTGTGTTCACATTGGCCACCTGATGTATGGGTGTCATGGCGCCGTAATAGTCCACCTTTACACTGTTTAGCATTTCCGGATTGGCACGACCTGCACGAATGTGGAGCAACTCTTTCTCCAAGTGGTCCACACTTTTCTGCATCATTTCCTTGGTGCTGTCGAATACGAATTGTACTTCCTCATTCATGGCTTGTTCGTTTTTTTGAAGGCGGTCAAAGTTAAAATTTTGAGCCTAATGCAAAAGGCCGACACAGTGGTCGGCCTTCAATAGTTTTGTGGGAAAAATCAATTCTCTACCAAGGTGCCAATGGACTCACCCATGGCTACACGCATCAGGTTTCCTTTGGTGTTCATATCAAAGACTATGATGGGCAGGTTGTTCTCCCGACTCAAGGTAAATGCGGTCATGTCCATCACGTTTAGCCCTTTTTCGTACACCTCCTTGAATGAAAGTGTGTCGTATTTCACAGCGTTGGCATCTTTTTCCGGGTCGGCGGTGTAGATGCCGTCCACTCGGGTGCCTTTCAAAATCACGTCGGCCTCTATTTCAATGGCGCGCAAGGTGGCTGCTGTATCTGTGGTGAAATAAGGATTGCCAGTTCCTCCACCGAAAATCACAACTCTTCCTTTCTCCAAGTGGCGAATGGCACGACGACGGATAAATGGCTCCGCCACCTTGTCCATCTCAATGGCCGATTGCAGGCGAGTGTATACGCCCACAGATTCCAGCGCACTTTGAAGCGCCAGTCCGTTAATGACAGTGGCCAGCATGCCCATGTGGTCGCCTTGCACGCGGTCAATGCCTTGTCCTTGTGCCGATAGGCCGCGGAAGATGTTTCCCCCACCAATAACAATGGCAAGTTCTACCTCGTGTTCTACCACCGATTTTATTTCGTTGGCATAGGCCAATATTCTAACCGGATCAATGCCGTATTGCTTATCGCCCATCAAGGCTTCGCCACTAAGTTTCAGAAGAATTCTCTTGTATTTCATTTGGCAAATATGGGTCAAAAAAAAAGGAGAGAACCAGTCTCTCCTTTTCAGATTATTAAACGCCGAGTCCTACTCGTTTGAAGGATGTTACCACCAATCCTTTCTCCACTTCATTCAAGTATTGGGCAATGGTTTTTTTGCTGTCTTTGATAAAGTCTTGCTCCATCAATGTGCTTTCGCGGAAGAATTTCTTCAAGCGACCTTCAGCAATTTTATCCAACATGGCTTCAGCTTTTCCTTCTTGACGGGCAAGCTCTTTACCTACTTCTAGTTCTTTGGCAATAACTTCTGCCGGAACGCTTGATGCGTCTACCGATACAGGGTTCATGGCTGCTACTTGCATGGCTACGTCGCGAGCGGCTGATGCCACTCCTTCTCTGGGGCTGCTCACAGCTACAAGTGTAGCCAGTTTGCTGCCTGCGTGGATGTAAGAAGCTACCAAAGCACCTTCAATGCGCTCATAGGCGCCTAGCTCAATCTTCTCGCCGATTACACCCGTTTGCTCAATCAGTTTTTCGCCAATGGTCATGCTGCCATCAAATGGAAGTGCAAGAACTGCATCTTTATCGGCTGCATCATTGCTTAGTGCTGCGTTCAAAATGGTTTTTGCCATGTTCACATAGCCTTCGTTTTTGGCAACGAAATCAGTTTCGCAATTCACGCTCACCAAATATCCAACGGTAGCGTTGGCATTGGTTGCAGCGATTACTACACCTTCGGTCGACTCGCGATCAGCACGGTTGGCGGCTACTTTTTGTCCTTTTTTACGAAGGATGTCAATGGCCGCATCAAAATCACCTTCGGCTTCCACCAAGGCTTTTTTACAATCCATCATACCAGCTCCGGTAATTTGGCGAAGCTTGTTTACGTCTGCTGCGGTAATTTGTACCATCATCTTGTTTTTATTGTTCGTTTGTATCTGCTGTTGCTACTACTTCTGCCACATCTTGGCCTTCTTCGCCATCTTTCTTGTCCGACTTACGGGCACTCAGACCTTCAGTCACGGCTTCAGTGATGTATTCAAGAATGACATTGATGCTTTTCGAGGCGTCGTCATTTCCAGGAATTGGGAAATCAACCAAATTCGGGTTAGAGTTGGTATCCACCAATCCAAACGTAGGAATGTTCAGTTTCTTAGCCTCCTCCACGGCAATATGCTCTTTCCGAACATCTACAATGAATATGGCTCCTGGAATGCGGTTCATCTCAGAGATGCTACCCAGGTTTTTCTCCAGTTTAGCGCGTTGACGCGTTACTTGAAGACGCTCTCTTTTTGATAGCGTTTCGAAAGTGCCATCCTGAATCATTTTGTCAATGTTGCTCATCTTTTTCACCGCCTTACGGATAGTGATAAAGTTGGTAAGCAAACCACCTGGCCAGCGCTCAGTAATGTAAGGCATGTTAAGGCCTTTCATTTGGTTTTCAAGGATTTCTTTCGCTTGCTTTTTGGTGGCTACGAAAAGGATCTTCTTGCCTGAGGCAGCGATCTTGCGGATTGCTTCGCGGGCTTCTTCAAGCTTCGCAGCTGTCTTGTTCAGGTCTATTACGTGAATGCCATTGCGCTCCATGAAGATGTAAGGCGCCATGCTTGGGTCCCACTTACGGGTAAGATGACCGAAATGAACTCCTGCGTCGAGGAGCTCTTTAATTTCAATTTTTTTCATTGTCTGTTTGTTAGTTTACTTTCTGTTTTACCACCTGGTCAACTAAGAAGTAATTCGTGAGAAGTCTCCTGAGTTTAGATGCTAAACCAACCGGCAGCGTATTAACGCTTGCTGAACTGGAATCTCTTACGAGCTTTCTTCTGACCGAATTTCTTGCGCTCCACCATGCGGGGGTCGCGGGTAAGAAGATCGGCCGGCTTCAGAATGCTTCTGTATTCCGGATTGATTTCACATAAACTGCGAGAGATTCCTAAACGAATGGCTTCTGCCTGACCGGTAATTCCTCCACCCTCTACGTTCACAATTAGGTCATACTGACCAAGTGTTTCAGTTAGGCTAAAGGCTTGCTCTACTTTCTGTTGAAGAAGAGCCGTAGGAAAATACGTCTTGTAGTCGCGCTTGTTGATAGTGATAGCGCCGGTTCCGGGCTTCACATATACACGAGCTACAGAGGTCTTCCTTCTACCGATTGCGTGCGTTACCTCCATAATTATAGTTTGATCTCGTTAAAATTGATTGCTGTTGGTTGCTGACCCACATGTGGATGCTCGGTTCCGGCATATACATATAGGTTGCGGTTGATGGCGCGACCAAGGCTGTTTTTAGGCAGCATACCGCGAACGGCTTTCTCAATCACACGGGTAGGGTGCTTTTCAAGAAGCTCTCTCGAAGAAATGAAACGCTGACCGCCGGGATAGCCGGTGTAGCGAACATATTCCTTGTCGTCTAGCTTCATGCCGCTCAGGTGAATTTTCTCTGCATTGATAACGATTACGTTATCTCCGCAATCCACGTGAGGCGTGAAATTGGTCTTGTGCTTTCCTCTAAGAAGTTTTGCAACATGGCTAGCAAAACGGCCCAAAGGCTGCTCGCTGGCATCTACCAATACCCAATTCTTGTTTACTGTGGCCGAGTTGGCCGAAACGGTTTTATAACTTGTAGCGTCCACTGTTTTACCTGTTTACTAGGGTTAACATAAAAAAGCCCGCGCGAAACGGGCTGCGAAAATACGACTAATTTTGAATCAGCACTAAGGAGAATTAAATTTCTTTTCTTCAAGCAATTAACCTGTTGGTCAAATTACACCCAACTCTTTTCCGACCTTGTTAAAAGCAGAAATGGCCTTGTCTAAATGATCTTTTGTATGCCCTGCAGAAAGTTGAACTCGAATGCGCGCCTGTCCTTTGGGAACTACCGGAAAGAAGAAGCCAATGACGTAAATGCCTTCAGACAGCAGTCGTTGAGCGAAATTTTGGGCAAGTTTGGCGTCGTAGAGCATCACAGGAACTATTGCGCTTTCGCCGTCTTTTATATCAAGGCCGGCAGCTTTTATTCCTTGCTTAAAGTATCGTGTGTTTTCTTCCAGGCGGTCTCTCAGTTCGGTGCTTTCCTCAAGCAGGTCGAAAACAGCAATGCTGGCTCCAACAATGGCGGGGGCTAGGGAATTGGAAAACAAATAAGGTCTTGATCTTTGGCGAAGCATTTCAATAATCTCTTTGCGTCCGGTAGTGAATCCGCCCATTGCGCCGCCAAGTGCTTTTCCAAGGGTGCCGGTTATGATATCCACACGGCCAATTACATTCCGCAATTCGATAGTTCCCCGTCCGGTTTTACCAATGAATCCGGTGGCATGACATTCGTCCACCATCACTAGAGCGTCGTACTTATCTGCTAGGTCGCAAATTTTGTCCAGTTGTGCCACATAGCCATCCATAGAAAAAACACCGTCGGTCACTATCATTTTAAACCGTGCCCCGGATGCCGCCTTGAGTTGTTCCTCCAGATCGGCCATATCGTTGTTTTTGTATCTGTAGCGCTGGGCTTTGCACAGGCGCACACCATCTATAATAGAAGCATGGTTTAGTTCGTCTGATATAATGGCATCCTCTGCGCCGAGAAGTGGTTCGAATACGCCACCGTTGGCATCAAAGGCCGCGGCATATAATATGGTGTCTTCGGTTCCCAGAAATTCTGCAATTCTGCGCTCCAAGGTTTTGTGGATGTCTTGTGTGCCGCATATGAAGCGCACGGAACTCATGCCAAAACCATGGGTACGCAACGTGTCGGCAGCTGCCTGAACCACTTTTGGATGGCTGGAAAGCCCCAAGTAGTTGTTGGCACAAAAATTTAAAACCTTTTCTCCGGTAGAAATGGTGATTTCAGCACCTTGTTCTGAGGTAATGATGCGCTCACTTTTGAAAAGCCCAGCTTCCTGGATGCTTTTAAGTTCGTTTTCAAGGAATGATTCAAGTCCGCCGTACATAGGATTTTTGCTTTGAATTGTAGGTGGCCAATGTATAGAAAGCGGGGTGCCTGAGCAAGGAGATTAGTCGTCCAGCTCCTCGTCGGCTACGTCGGCAGCCTCTTCGATATCCACTTCTTCGGTATCGCCGTCTTCCACATCCGCAATTTCCAAGTCTTCCTCCTCTTCAATGATTTCCACTTTAGGAACAACTTTTTTCTTGGGTGGCTTCGGCTTCTTGGCCATTTCTATGTGCACTTTTACCAAGTAGGTGGCATCTTCCGAATCGACCGCAATGGCGGATACTTTCTCACCTTTCAGATTGGTGAACTTGATTACATCACTGTCTTCGTAGCCAAATGGGAAGGCTTCTTTGAGCAAGGTCAGAACCTCCGGTGAGGCCTTGGTATAGTCAATGATGATTTTCTTTTTTGGAGCGGCCATTTTTGGTTTGCATTCTGCTTTTAGTGCGGTTACAAATATATAGTCCCATTTGAATTGAAAAAGTCGACAGTAGATTTTTTAATTCCAAGGGGTTTTGGCACTTTCACCGTTCGATTTTTTAAAACGAAAAGAATGAAAAAAGCAGCGTATTTGCTTATAGCAACTTTCTTCTTGCAGAGCCTTGTTGCCCAAGAAGGAATGACCCCGGAGAAAATTTGGGAATTGAAAAGAATTGGAAACGAGGTGGTTTCGCCGGATGGAAAGTATGTGGCCTACACGGTTTCGGAGTACAATGTGCAAGACAACAAGGGAGAATCGAATATTTTTTTAACCGAAGTGGCTACAGGAAGCACCCGGCAAATCACTACTTCGGTTGGCAATGAACACAGCCTGCAATGGAATCCGGTGAATGGTAAGATAGGCTATGTTCTGGCCGGCAACTGGTTGGAAATCGATAAAGAAGGGGCCAACACGCAAATCGTGTTGGATTTCGATTTCCCAATCGGAAATGTGCGTTACAGTCCAAATGGCAATCGACTTGCCTTTTCGGCGGAGGTGAAAGTGTCGCAGACGTTGCAGGACATGTATCCCGGTTTTGATAAAGCCGAAGTAAAACTGTATGACGACCTCATGTATCGCCATTGGGACAGCTGGTCGGATGAGATGGTGAGCCATATCTTTTATGTGGATGTAAGCAACGATCAGCCCACCTCCGCACCTATGGATATTATGCCCGGCGAGGCTTGGGATGCCCCCACCGGACCATTTGATGGCGGCGAAGAAATTGTTTGGACCAAAGACAGCGAGTCCATTATTTACAGTTGTAAAAAAATGAAAGGGAAGGACTTTGCCCTTAGCACCAATAAGGATTTGTATCAATACAGTATAAATAAAGGTGCAACCAGAAATCTCACCGAGGGAATGATGGGCTACGACGTACACCCTTCAGTAAGTGCGGATGGTAAGCAGCTATATTGGTTGAGCATGGCTCGCAACGGCTATGAAAGCGACAAGAACAACCTAATGATGATGGAGCTTGCGACCGGGAAGAAGTTGAACCTAACAGACGCTTTTCCGGAAACCGTGAATTCATTTGCTGTAGGTAATGGAGTCGTTTATTTGGAAATACCCGAAAACGGCACCCAGCAGATTTACTTGCTCACTTTGCCTAAGAAGGGTGGCGCCCCAGTGCTGACAGACTTTAAGCGAATAACGAGCGGCGACTATAACTACATGGCGCCACAAATTGCCGGAGGTTTTCTGGTGGTGGGCCGCACCGATTTCAATCACGCGAAAGAATTGTTCAAAATTGAGCTGAAAAAACTAGGGGTGAGTGCCTTAACAGGAGTGAACGACGAGATTTATGCCCGCACCGCCATGAGCCGTTTTGAGAAAAGAATGATGACCACCACAGACGGCAAGCAAATGCTCACGTGGGTGATCTATCCTCCCGATTTCGACCCGAACAAGAAGTACCCAACCTTATTGTACTGCCAAGGAGGGCCTCAAAGTCAGGTGAGTCAGTTCTATAGCTTCCGTTGGAATTTCCAATTGATGGCGGCTAAAGGCTATATAGTGGTAGCGCCTAATAGACGAGGCCTTCCAGGATTTGGCACGGAGTGGAACGAGCAGATTTCAGGCGATTGGGGCGGACAGCCCATGCGTGACTACCTCACCGCCATTGACGAAATGGCCAAGGAACCCTTTGTGGACAAAGAGCGGCTTGGAGCTGTAGGCGCTTCTTACGGTGGATACAGTGTGTATATGCTGGCGGGCATTCACGAAAAGCGATTCAAAACTTTCGTGTCGCATTGTGGCCTGTTCAATATGGAAAGTTGGTATGGCACCACGGAGGAATTGTTTTTTGCCAACTGGGATGTGGGCGGACCTTATTGGGGAAGTAATCCACCAAAAACTTACAGCGAGTTTTCGCCACATAAATATGTGGACAAATGGGATACGCCCATATTCGTGATTCATGGTGGCCGCGACTACCGTGTGCCCGACACCCAGGGGTTAGAGGCCTTTCAGGCTGCGCAGCTGAGGGGTATTCCCAGCAGGCTCATGTATTTCCCGAACGAAGGTCACTGGGTGATGAAGCCACAAAACAGTGTGGTGTGGCACACCGAGTTTTTCAGATGGCTTGATAGCTACCTGATGCCTTAATTCAAGTTGAACTCCGGAAGTAGATCCCTGAGGTCTTCGTTCCGGATTTCGAGTTTTTTACACATTTCCGAAGGGGCTATGCCTTCAGAAATGCCGTATCTGAACATGATCTGTTTCAGATATCTTTCCATTTCGTTGCTCATGGCTTTTTTTATTTTGCGCCGAAGGTATTTGGCCAATCTAGCCTAGATATTACCCCAGGTTTAAGTCCCTGTGAAAGCCATTGGTTATGAACAATTTGTGCAAAAGTTTCGCGGTTAATAATCAGTATTGAGTAGTAATTCTGTGGAATGCAAGGGTTATAAATAAATCTACCTTTGCAGGCCAAACCAATCAGCATGCGCATAGCTTTTATTCAATTTCTTCTTGGAATTTGCTTTTTACTTCAGGCCCAAGTCCCGCCTTACTATTCCTCATTAAATCTAGCGGATAGTGCCAACGTGTTGAAGAGCCAGCTTTCTAATCTGATCACAGTTACCCACACCACTTTTTTAAGCTACACGCCTGGCGTTTGGAATGTGCTTGAAGAAGCCGATCTGGACTTAATTGACAATACAAAAGTGCTACTTCTGTATGGCTACAGCGACACAGATGGCAACCCTTTAACGGACCGAACCCGTGATGTAGCTTTGCGCAATACGGGTCAGTCAGGACCTGGTACTTGGAATCGAGAGCATGTTTTCCCGATTTCACTTGGCACACCAAATTTGGGCAACTCAGGACCTGGTTCTGATGCGCATCACCTGCGGGCCTGCGATACGCAAATGAACGCGAACCGCGGAAACAGGCCGTTTGCGCAAGGAAGTGGAAATGCGGCTGCTGTTGGCCAAAACTGGTATCCCGGCGACGAATGGAAGGGCGACGTGGCGCGAATGATCATGTACATGTACTTGCGCTACCCCACGCAATGCATTGCCTCCAATGTAGGTTCCGGACCAATCACGTATTCCACCTTCGATCAGATGCCGGATGTGTTCCTGCTTTGGAATGCCGAAGACACGGTGTCCGATTTTGAGCGCCAACGCAACCAAGAAATATTTCAGTCACAGGGAAACCGAAACCCCTTTATTGACAACCCATATTTGGCTTATCGCATTTGGGGAGGACCGCAAATTATTGACGCTTGGCTTGATCCGAGTATAACTGTAGAAGAAACCGCGAACATCTCTATAACCGTGTTTCCGAATCCATCTAATGGAATTGTTCATGTGTCCGGCTCAGGAATTGACTCTTTTACCTACACCCTAGTGGATGCTTTGGGAAATGAACTTCAAAAAGGTGTTTATGATGGCGCATTAGATCTAAATCATTTTGCCAACGGATTGTACTTCATTTTAATAGAAGGCGAGAAATTCAGAGAATTTTCGCCTGTTCTCCTTTCAAAATAAAACTGTTTAATTATCCCACCACAGATGAAATTCAAATTTACTTTAGCCACATTGCTATTGCTTTCCGTGCTGTCCTTTGCTCAAAACAACTGGACAGAGATGAATACCGGATATAGCTTTATTCTCACCAATATCAGTTTCCCGGGAAATCAGGATTCCATTGGCTATGCAGTGGGCATGAGCAGCACCTATAACGGAAATGGCATAATTCTGAAAACAACAAATGGTGGAACCACCTGGAGCCAAATTAGTTCAGGCTCACTTCCCGGATTGGAGGCCATGTATTTTACCAGTGTGGATACCGGTTACATTGGTGGCTGGCAAAATTATTTTGCAAAAACCACCAATGGCGGCCTTACATGGACGCCCTCCACAGTGAATGCAAATATTTGGTACATCACCAACATTGAGTTTTTCGACGGACAAAACGGCATTGTAACCGCGGCAGGAGCAGAAGCTTATGTAACCAACAATGGCGGACAGACCTGGACTGCGGCCACCGGGTTGGCAGTGAATGCAGAAGGCATCTCTTATGCCAGCGCCAATGTGGTGTATATAGTAGGAGGCGACGAAAAAATTGCCCGATCGACGAATGGCGGTCTGAGTTGGACCACCATTTTGAACAAGCGGGAAAACTACCGGCGCGCCTTCGATGGATTCGATGCGAAGAAAATTGCCCGTTATGACGACCGCAAAGTCGCCGCGCTCCTCGCCGATCCCGGCATTGTCCGCAACCGGCTCAA
>CAZBBV010000008.1:0-4078 GCA_964490025.1 uncultured Cryomorphaceae bacterium
TTTTTCCTTTGAAACATAGGACAAATAAGGATTCGCTTCAATATGACTTTCGAGCGCCAGTATAGAGGCGTAGGGGAGTTTCTCCGTTTGGTCTATGCCGGATGGCGATAGCATTTCTTTCATCATCTCATTCTTAGTTTATTGAGTCAGTTAACCAATTTCGTAATTGGTCGTGGAGCGAATATATCGATTGAATTCTTTACTCGGTCCAGCTTCGGCTTAAAAAGCCTTGAAAATCAACAATCATTGCGGCTTTTTAGGCAAAAAAAATCCCGCTCCGGATTCCGAAGCGGGATTTAGTTTAAGTATGGGGGCAATTACGCTTTTACTTGGTCCACAATCGCTTTGAAAGCGTCGGGATGGTGCATGGCCAAATCGGCAAGTACCTTACGGTTGAGGGTAATACCCTTGGCGTTTACCAAACCCATGAACTCCGAGTACGACATGCCGTGCTCGCGCACTCCGGCATTGATACGCTGAATCCATAGACTGCGGAAATTGCGTTTTTTGGCTTTGCGGTCGCGGTACTGATACACGAGACCTTTTTCAACGGCGTTCTTAGCTACCGTGAAAACATTTTTTCTGCGCCCGAAATAACCTTTCGCCTGCTTAAGAACCTTTTTGCGGCGGGCGCGAGATGCTACTGAATTTACTGATCTTGGCATTTCACATTGATTTTTGCAAGCAGCGGTTTCTTGTTTTTACTTTTTAAGAAACGCTTGATGAGCTGATTGCAGGGTTAAACAAATTTTTAACTCAGATACACAACTGCGCACGAATACTTCCTTCGTCCGTAGGGTGTACCAGTCCGCTATGCGTCAAATTGCGCTTTCTCTTGGTCGATTTTTTCGTCAAGATGTGGCTTTTGAACGCATGCTTCCTTTTGATCTTGCCGGTGCCGGTAAGCGTAAAACGCTTCTTTGCACTGGACTTGGTCTTCATTTTTGGCATTGCTCCTGGTTTATACTTAATTAAACTTACTTACTTCTTTTTTACTGCTTTCGGCGCCAACATCATGATCATGCGCTTTCCTTCCAGCTTGGGCATGCTCTCTACTTTGGCAATTTCCTCAAGCTCCTGTGCCATCTTCAGCAAAAGGATTTCTCCATTTTCCTTGTAGATGATGGCCCTTCCGCGAAACATCACATAAGCCTTGATTTTGGCTCCTTCTTCAATGAACTTTTTGGCGTGGTTCAACTTAAAGTTGAAGTCATGCTCGTCGGTATTAGGCCCGAAGCGAATCTCTTTCACCACCACCTTAATGGCGTTGCTCTTGATTACCTTCTGGCGTTTTTTCTGCTCGTACAGAAACTTTTTATAATCAATAATCTTACAAACCGGTGGATCGGCACTGGGGCTTATTTCCACCAAATCAAGCTCAAGGTCTTGTGCCATTTGTATGGCCTTCGACGTAGGGAAAACCCCCGGCTCAATATTCTCGCCCACCAAGCGAACCTGTGGGACTCTAATTAACTCGTTGATTCGGTGCAAAGCTTCTTGCTCTCTGCGCGCCGGTCTCATTTCTCTAGGTCTAATAATCTGTTCGATTTATATTAATACTCCGGAATGCTCGATTTAATCTCATCATTCACCATCTCGGCAAAGCGCTCTACAACCATTGATCCCAGGTCGCCTTGTCCGTGTTTGCGCAGGGATATTACCCCCTCCGCCATTTCCTTTTCACCAACAACGAGCATGTATGGCACCTTCTTTACCTCTGCGTCACGTATCTTTCTGCCAATCTTCTCGCTGCGCTCGTCAATGAGGGCGCGAATATCGTAATTTTTAAGCAACTGTAAAACCTGCTCAGCATATTCGTGAAACTTCTCGCTGATGGGCAGTATAATGGCCTGTTCGGGCGCCAACCACACCGGGAAATTGCCCGCGCAATGCTCGGTGAGAACGGCCACAAAACGCTCCATGCTACCAAACGGCGCGCGGTGAATCATCACCGGACGGTGCATTTCGTTGTCAGAGCCTTTGTATTCCAGCTCGAAACGCTCGGGTAGGTTATAGTCTACCTGAATAGTGCCCAACTGCCAGCTGCGACCCAGAGCGTCCTTCACCATGAAGTCGAGTTTGGGTCCGTAGAAAGCGGCTTCGCCAAGTTCAACGGTGGTTTTCAATCCTTTTTCGGCTGCACTTTCAATGATGGCCGCTTCGGCTTTGTTCCAGTTTTCAATGGAGCCAATGTATTTCTCCGGTTTCTCGGGGTCGCGCAGCGAAACCTGAGCCGTGTATTCGGTAAAGCCCAAGGCACGGAAAACATACAGCACCAGGTCGATTACCTTTTTGAACTCGTCTTTCAGTTGATCGGGTGTGCAAAACAAGTGCGCATCATCCTGCGTGAAGCCGCGCACGCGGGTCAAGCCGTGAAGCTCGCCACTTTGCTCGTAGCGATACACGGTACCAAATTCGGCATAGCGCACCGGAAGGTCCTTATAAGAGCGGGGTTTGCTCTTGTAAATCTCGCAGTGGTGCGGACAGTTCATGGGTTTAAGCAAGTATTCCTCGCCTTCTTCCGGGGTATGGATGGCCTGAAAGCTGTCTTTGCCGTATTTCTCGTAGTGGCCGCTGCAGATGTAGAGTTCCTTGTTGCCAATGTGCGGCGTAATCACCATTTCGTAGCCTGCTTTTTTCTGGGCTTTTTTCAGAAATTGCTCCAAGCGGTCGCGCAGGGCGGCGCCTTTGGGCAGCCATAGCGGAAGGCCTTTGCCAACTTTTTCAGAGAAGGTGAAGAGTTCCAACTCCTTGCCTAAGACGCGGTGGTCGCGTTTTTTGGCTTCTTCGAGCAAAATCAGGTATTCGTCGAGTTGCGATTTTTTCGGAATAGAAACTCCATACACGCGGGTGAGTTGCTTGTTCTTTTCATCACCACGCCAGTAGGCACCGGCAGCGTTCAATATTTTCACCGCCTTTATGTAGCCCGTGTTGGGGATATGTCCGCCACGACACAGGTCGGTGAAGGTGCTGTGGTCGCAAAAAGTGATTTCGCCGTCGGTCAGGTTCTCAATCAGCTCCACCTTGTACTCGTTGCCTTTGCTCTGGTAGTAGGCGAGGGCCTCTGCCTTGCTGATGGCGCGCAACTTAAACTCAGCCTCTTCGCGTGCCAGTTCGAGCATTTTGTTTTCAATTTTGGCAAAATCCTTTTCGCTGAGCACCTCTTCGCCGAGATCGATATCGTAGTAAAAGCCATTGTCAATGGGAGGGCCAATGGTGAGCTTTACATTCGGGAAAAAGTTTTCCAGCGCCTGAGCCAGCACGTGTGCCGAGCTGTGCCAAAAGGCCTTTTTTCCTTCCTTATCGTCCCAAGTAAAAAAGCGAATATCGCCGCCCGTAGTGAGGGGTTCGTTCAGTTCTATGGTGTTTCCATTCAGTGATCCGGAGAGGACATTGCGGGCTAGGCCGTGGCTGATGCTTTTGGCCACATCCATGGCGCTGCTGCCTGTGGGGAAGCTGCGTTGGTTGCCGTCAGGGAAAGTCAAGATAATTTCGATCATAATTCTGGTTCCATTTCAGGGCGGCAAATATAGAAAAATGGCCCTGTGGATCAGGCCTATTGCGAATTGCTGTTCAAGTGTTTTTTTGAAACGGGAACTTACTTCCCGGCATACATCTCCACATCCTTATCGGAGATCACATTACCGCAAAGAATAGTGAGCCGTTCTACCACATTTCGAAACTCGCGAATGTTTCCGGTCCAGTTCTTTGCTTGCAGGGCTTTGATGCCTTCCGGCGAGAAGCGTTTTGGGGCAGTGCCTTGTTCTTCGGCCAGTTGCTGAAGGAAATAATCCGCAAGGAGTGGTATGTCGTCTTTTCGGTCGTTGAGGGCGGGTACTTTGATCACAATGACGCTGAGGCGGTGGTAGAGGTCTTCCCGAAAAGTGCCTTTTTCGATTTCTTGGCGCAGGTCTTTGTTGGTGGCGGCCAGTATGCGTACGTTCACCGAAATCTCCTTATCGCCGCCCACTCGGGTGATTTTATTTTCCTGCAAAGCACGCAGCACTTTGCTTTGTGCGCTTAGGCTCATGTCGCCAATTTCGTCCAAGAAAAGGGTGCCGCCGTCGGCCAGTTCAAA